>NZ_JBLIGN010000053.1:0-19791 GCF_047636915.1 Nonlabens sp.
ATAAGATCTTCAGCATTTGTACTGGTTACCGTAATATTAACGGCTCTTTCTTCGTTAAAATAAGAAGCATTAGGCGTTTCAGAAAAGCGGTCTTTTACTTCAGCCACATCTTTAAGGTAAATAATAGTACCATCCGTCTGAGTTCTTACTGGAATATGATTGAGCTCGTCTCCGTAATAACTTCTGTTATCAGCCCGTATCAGGTATTCTTCTGTATCTGTTTTAATTTTCCCTCCAGTAGTCAAGATATTTGAGGCAGCCACGGCGTCTGCTACTTCTTGAAAGCTCATATTGTAACCTAAAAGGGTGTTTTCATTTATAGCGATTTCAATTTCTTCAGCAGGATACCCTGTGATCGATATTTGCGAAATTCCTTCTATAGCTCTCAAGTCATTTTCTACATCTCGAGCCAGTTGTTTGAGCGTTTTAAGCGGTACATTTTTACCACTTAATGCAAATGAAATCGTAGGCCTAGATTCTTCTCTTTTTGCTACCACCAGTGGTTCCATACCTATAGGAAACGAAGACACGCGATCTACAGCATTCTTTACTTCCAACAACATGAAATCAATATTATACCCTTTAGTGATCTCTATAGTAATGGTCCCAGAATTTTCTCTAGATACCGAAGTCACTCGGTCAATCCCTTCTATACCCTTAAGGTTGTCTTCAATTTTAAGTACAACACCCTCTTCAATCTCCTGAGGAGCTGCACCTTGATAGATCACGTTAATAGTGATGGTTTTAGAATCTACTAATGGGAAGTAAGAAGACTTTAAAGAAATTGCTCCTAAAACTCCAAAAATGACAAATGCGGCAATAACGACATTAACAGCCACATGGTGATTGATAAAATAAGCTATAATTTTTCTCATGGCTTATTCTGATTCAGGATTTGAAATGGCTGCTTCCTCTTTATCAGCTTTTGCCTGCTCCTCAGTGATAACGATCATTCCTTCATAAGAACCAGGAACAGGTTTTGCTATAATTACAGTCCCGTCTTCTACTCCTTTAAGCACTAAGGTTTTATGAGAGAAATGAACCGGAATAACATCGGTAAGCACCAACTGACCTTCTTCTAAAGTAAATAACTGATTTCCATTCTGAAGCAAGCTTCGATTGATCTCTATCGCGTTTTCTATCTCTTGCGCTTGTATGTTTGCCGTGAGGTACATTCCTTCCTTCAAATCTGGATGTTCTACTTCAATAACGGTAGTAATAGTTTGAGAAGCCTGATCTACCTTAGCATTGATGCGAGTAACTTTTCCTTGGTAAGATTTAGTATCAGAGATGTTGCGCATTCCTACTTCATTTCCTATTTGTAATAAATCGACAAACTCTGCACTTACTGCTACTTGGATCTCATAGATTCCTGCGTGAATAAATTCCCCTAGTTGTTGACCGTTACGCACGAGTGTTCCTTCACTCACCATCGTTTCTGTCAAGACTCCTGAAAACGGAGCTGTAATTCTAAACTTGCCTAAACGACTTTCGAGGTTTTTAATATTGTAGTACGTAGTGTAAATATTTCTTCCTGTAATGAAATATTTTTCTTTGTCATTTTTTGGAACTGGAAGTTTAGCAATAGTGCTATCTACATTAAAGTCTGCTAGATAATCTTGCCACAGCTGGAAAGACTCTGGATAGTCCAGTCTTAGATCTGGCATGATGGCCGTAATTTGATTGTTTAAATTACTTCTCGCACTTTTAACCTGAGCATAAAACTCGGTATTATCTATCGCAATGATCGCTTCTCCAGCTTGGTATGGCTGTCCAGTTCTAAAAAGTTTGCCTGTGGATTTAAAAACCCCAGTCACCTCTGCAAATAACTCTACCCGCCTCTTAGCCTGTAAATTTCCGTTTGTTGGAATGATAATAGGAATAGTGGTATTCTGAATCGCATCTGTAGTAACGATTTTGATATTGTTTTTAACCTTAGACTTAGGTGTCGTTTTGTTGTCGATAATGACCTTAGCCCCATAAATGGCGGCTATCATAATTACTATAGCAAGCACAAAAAGTATGAGTTTACGCATGGCATTGATTTAGTATAAAGACGTATGAATCCAAAGCTAATTATTTTGCTTTCTAATCATCACAAATAATCCTTAAACCTAAGTATTAAAACTCTCTAGCTCTTCCGACACATTTTCCCATTTTGTCATCCAGTTTTCTAGATCTTTTTTCTTTGACTGATAACTATCGAAAAAACCATTCTTTTGAGACATCTCATCATAATTGGCAGCTAACTCTACATCTAATTTTGCAATAGTTTTTTCTAGATGATTGATCTGGGATTCTGCTTTTGAGAGCCTGTTATTAAGGGATTTTTGCTTTTTCTGGTCTTCGTAAGAAAGTTGTTGTTTTTCTTCTTTCTGCTTTCGCGAAAGCGAAACAGTCTTAACCACTTCCACTTTTTCAATCGCTCTCATATCCTCCGCCTTTCTTTGACCCAAGTAGTAATCTATGTCACCGAGATAGAGGTTTAATTTATGATCCCGAAATTCATATACCAACTCTGTAAGACCTTGCAAGAATTCTCTGTCGTGAGAAACCACTATTAGTGTACCGTCAAATTTCACAAGCGCTGCCTTTAAAACATTCTTAGACTGGATATCTAAGTGGTTGGTAGGCTCATCCATAATTAGGACGTTAAACGGCTGTAATAATAATTTGCATAATGCTAACCTATTGCGCTCTCCACCGCTCAGAACTTTTACTTTCTTCTCAGCGTCATCACCTCTAAAAAGAAAGGACCCCAGCATGTCACGTACTTTTACTCTATTGTTATCCGTAGCCGCATCGAGCATTATGTCCAGAACCGTTTTCTCTCCATCTAAATACTCGGCTTGATTTTGTGCAAAATATCCCAGCTGTACATTATGACCCAGATTTACATGACCCTGAGCTGCTACATCACCAACAATAATTTTTGCTAATGTAGATTTCCCCATACCATTCTGACCGACAAAAGCTACACGTTTACCGCGCTCTAGTGACAAATCTACTTTGTCCAGTACGCTTTTATTTCCATACGACTTGCTCACTTGATCCACCTCTAATACAATTTTACCTGGTTGTATAGACTGGGCAAAATTAATATTCATCGCCGCATTATCCGTCTGCTCGATCTCCACCACATCCATTCGGTCCAGTTTTTTAACTAGAGATTGTGCCATGGTGGCTTTACTGGCTTTGGCTTTAAACTTCTGTATCAACTTCTCGGTACGCTCAATCTCCTTACGCTGATTTTTAAAAGTAGCTTCTTGTTGCTCCCGCAACTCGGCACGTAAGGTTAAAAACTGGGTATAAGGCTTTGGGTAATCATAAATACGACCTAGACTGATCTCAATAGTACGATTGGTCACGTTATCGAGAAACATCTTATCGTGGCTTACAATGACCACGGCTCCTGGATAAGTCTGTAAAAAAGATTCCAACCAAAGAATAGAATCAATGTCCAAGTGGTTGGTAGGCTCATCGAGTAATAATATGTCATGCTTTTCTAAAAGCAGCTTAGCGAGTTCGATACGCATGCGCCATCCACCAGAAAGCTCGTCAGTAAGTTTATCGAACTGATCTGGTTTAAATGCGAGACCTTTTAAGATCTTCTCCGTTTCACCTTTGTATTGATACCCGCCTATAATCTCATATTCATGGTTCAGGTCTCCTATATCTTCTATAAGCTTGGAATAGGAATCTGATTCATAATCAGTCCTTATGACCAACTGATTATTTATTTCCTCGATTTGGGCTTCAATTTGTCTCGCTTTTGCAAAAGCGGTATAGGCCTCTTCCAACACCGTACGACCTTTTTCAAAATCAATGTCTTGTCTCAAAAAGCCTATACTCACCTCTTTCTCCATGGCGATATTGCCCTGATCGTGCGGGATATCTCCAGAAATAACCTTTAAAAGTGTAGATTTTCCTGCACCATTTTTACCGATCAAACCCACGCGGTTTCCCGCATTGAGTCTGAAGGTAATTTCTTCAAATAACGGTTCTCCACCGAAACTTACATGTAAATCGTGAACGTTGAGCATAGTCGTTTTGTATCTTTGCAAAGATGCATAATACCTATTTGAATACCTAGTAACGGATGCCCTCTTGTTCTTTTAAAATTTAAATTCCTTGTTCCCGAATCTCATAGCTATGCTTTGCGATTTACTCACAGCGTTTTTAAATTTCCATATCATCGCGCATTTGATACGTCACTGCATATTCCAGAGGTATGACAGCACGCTAACCGTAAAATCTTCTTATGCTAAAAGGAACAAAATTATACAGCATTTTCACAGGAGCTTGCCCTGTGTGTCACAATGAATCCATGTACACGAGCAGCAACCTCTATAATCCTAGCAAAACACAGGAGATGAACGAGAGATGCCATCACTGTGATACCAAATACAAAATCGAACCTAGCTTCTTCTATGGCTCCATGTATGTAAGTTATGGCGTAGGAGTTGGAATTGCTATGGTGGCTTTTTTCTTGGGCTATTTTGTATTTGAATTATCTCGGTGGACTATCTTTCTAGTGATCACTTCTATTTCTATCGTTAGCCTTCCCATAGTCATACGTTTATCTCGAAATATCTGGATCAATATCTTTATGGATTTTGACGAGGATAAAGCTAGGTTAAAATGATGCATTGTTTTTGAAGGTTGTTAACGGAACCTACCATAAAAGTATTTATGCTGCTGAAAAAAAGAACACCCTAGTAAACGAAATAGCTTCTTAACGGCAGTCCTCCATCGAAGCGAAGTCATAAAGAATCAGTATACTCCTAATTGATAAACCTTTGAATATCAATTTCTAGATGCAGTTGTTGATCACTGTATAAAGAATCGAATAACTGTTGCGATGCCCATGGCGCCATGAGTACTGCTCGACTGCCCATACCGTTAAAGACAGCGTAGTTTTTGTAGAGTTGATGCACCCCTACAAGGGGTCTTCGATCAATAGATGTTGGTCTGATTCCATACTTATGCTCCACAATCTCATAAGGTACTTTCAAAAAACGCTCTAATCTGGAGGTGAGGAATTCTTTAGCTTCTTCTGTAGAACCGTCAGAAAGCTCCTCTGCATTATAGGTAGCACCCACCCAAAATAAATCATCTGTATACGACATCAAAAACACGGAAGATTTAATAATGTAATCTAACTTTAAGCCTGGTACTTTTATAGTGAGCACTTCTCCTTTATTTCCTTGTAAGGGCAAATTTTTAAAATACGGGTTTGATCGCAATTTAAATCCTTCGGCAAAAATTATTTTTCCTGCTTGAAACTCTTTGTAAACCACTTGATCAACCGAATGAATTAATTCTTTAAAATCAAAAGAATCCTTAAGAAAGGAAGAAATCTCTTTAAGGTATTGTACTGTTTGATTCATATAACCAATAGTATCCACCCATCCTGTTCCAACGACCTTACCGTAATCGTAAGGGGCATCAACGGCACTGTTTTCGTAAGCAAAGGCTTCAGAAGACATATAATCCTTCAAATCCTCTTTTACCGACTTCTTGACCCATGTTTTAATTTCCCGTTCGTCGTGGAACCTTCTTAAAATGTCAATAGGATGAAAGAATTTTTGCTCCAGACGCGATTCGACTTTCGTATAAAAGTCGTTGAGAACATCAAGTTGATCCCCAGCTTTCCAAACACTCGTAAAACGTTTTAAAATGGTAGGATTATAGACACCTGCAGCTACTGCTGAAGAGCCTTTCTCTACATCTGATATCATAAGAACCGATTTACCGTGGAGCAACCACTGCCAAGCGAGCGTACAACCAGCAATTCCAGATCCAACGATAATGATATCTATATTTTTTTTCAAATCCTAATATGGGTGTTTTTTGTGTGATACGTAATTAATTTCCACCCGTAAATTTAAAAAAGAGAGTTGAAATACATTGCCAATTATCAATTAAATTAACCTCGAGAATTATTTTAAAATGATTTACAGAATAAGGAGGAGAAAAACTATAAACTAAAAAGCCTCGCTAATGCGAGGCTTTTTATATTTTTATAAGGATATAGGATGCTTAATAATTCCACATGTCTATCTCAAAATTACGAACAATCTCCTTAAGCCTGTCGGACTCCAAAAGCTGCATCATCGAATTATCGGGTATGTAACGGGCGATTTCCCTATCGCCTTGAACATTATCCATTTTATAAATAAGCGCGTTGAACCTTCTTGAGTTCAAAATATGATCAAAAGAAATAGGTCTTGCTGAGTTTAATGTATTAAAAGCTTTTGCCGTGTGCAGCAACTGTCTCGCATCCGGATAATAAATCCAAAACAATTCAACCCCAGGTACCGTACCACCACCATCACTTATAATACCTGCCTTAACGTTTACATCAGGAGTTACCGGACAAATACCTAATAATCGATATCTCAATTCGCTTTGTCGTGTGTCGAAATACCAAAGACCTCTGATTCTGTACTCCATAACATCAGCACCGTCAATTTTTGTTACCGTAACAAACTCATCGAATCCAGGAATATTATATTTGACATCAATGTTAGAATAGCGATCGCCTTCCATTAATTGAATAGCCTGCTCATTTAAGATGTCCGTACCTCGATCCGATAAAACCTCAGCTTGGAGAAATGTTTCCACATTTTCTGGTTCAACGAGAGAGTTAAAGTAAGAATCTCCATATAAATTGATCTCCCCTGCTCTAGCAGCGGCAGACAATACCTGAAATAATGACCTCCGCTCACTACCAACACTGATGGTATCAGTTGGATAATACAATGGAAAATTCACTCTTTCGTCAAGATCAATAGTTTCCCAAATAGTACGTTGCCATAAAATGTCCCGATCTCCAACAAAACCATAAGGTAATGGTTGGTCATTATCATTTTCCATTTGAGCATCCGTTTTTGTACCGAACTCAGCAGGACTTTTTGCGTTAAGGATATTATTCTGAGCAACTGCCGTTCCCGAAAGAAGCAACGCTGCCAGTAAAACTATGATCTTATTCATCATTTGAATGTTTTTATTATTAATCTGTAATCTCTATGGTCACACTAGAAACACTTTTAAGTGTTACACCAGGAACAGTAGCTTTGATATCGGCAACTTGAACTAAATCACCTCTTCTAGCTTTTGCCAAAAGCCCCTTTGCGGATTCATTTAGCCTGGTACCACTAACCTTAGTAGAAGGCTGCCCAGGCACCTGAAACAAGAAACTTGTCACCTGCGGCGTTAACTTGAAGTCAAAATCTAGAAACTCAGCTGAAACAGTTGAAATTCCTAAATTAGCTCTTGTTTTCTTAACATTCTCATAAGAACCACTCACCATACCTGTTGGACGTGGAAGATTTTTGATTCTAAACGGCTTGGAATCAGAAACCGACTTTCCATCTGGTAAAATTCCAGTAGCAGTTATAATCACTTCTTTGCCAGCACCAGGTTTCATCATATAACCAACTCCTGACTTAACAAGACCAACACCAGATACAGTTACTTTATTATCTGGAATACCAGCAAAGGAAACCGTCATGGGATTATCTACGCCACGATAAACCACATTCATTTTATCAGCTGATATAGTAGCAGAACTAGGTTTAGGGATAACCGCATATTGAGACTCAATTTCAATTTTGATAATTTCGCCCTTTTCTACAAACTCCATAAAACCAGTTATTTTCTTTTCGCCTACACTGCCTGATCCCAATGTCAATGGAATTTGACCATTGACAATAGCATCTTTCGGAATCTCTTGACCATTGATAACCACCCTACTTGGTACCGTACGATCATCATAACGACCTAAAACAACCGTTCCTGTAACCGACTCACCATTAAAAAAGGCAGTCTTATCGAGATTTACAATAGCTTTATAATTGTTCATCGATGCAATTTGTATCAATTCCCCTTGTAACAATTGGCTCATGACATCTGACTCTATATTGCGCACTTCATTTTGTAGTAAGGTCAATTTTGTTTTTGAAGCAATAAGAGGATATCCTTTATAATTATACTGCACATACTCCACCTTGATACCATCACGGTCCGTCTCTTCTGAAGTGTCAAATTTCACTGTTAAATCGGCCTTGACAGCTGGATAACCGCTTCCTAAAACAGTGATCATATCAGTTTTATACTGATTCATTTGAGCTTTAAACTTTTCACCTTCTTCCCTCAGTTTGTCGTCAACGAAAAAGGCATTATCTAAAACATCCGTTCCATCTTGGACTTGATAATCAGTCTCTGATCCTTCTTTTACCGTAGAAGTAAGCATCGTTTTCACACTTTCCAGATAATCATTATAATCATTACTAAGCTTAGACACCTGTTGCGCTGTTGCTGCAACTGCACCATACTGCTTGGCATTCGTTGCAGCTTTCGTGTTCAAATCTGCGAGAGATGCTGAATTAATTGTTGCTAGTGCTGTATTACTAGCGCTTAAATTTTCTTCTATAAGTCCGAAAGCTTGTAATACTTCCTTACTCATATTTAATGCAAGCATTGCGATGAAAACCAGGTACATTAGGTTGATCATTTTTTGTCTTGGGGACTGTTTTCCTCCTGCCATAATATTCTAATTAGCTTTTGTTAATTTATAAATTTTAATGAAACTAATTATCCTTTCATAGCTCCTAGCATGTTACCATACACTCCATTAAGAGAAGATAGGTTATTGGTAAGACCAGCCATTTGCTCTTGAAGTTTTGTTGCATTTTCAGCAATCGCATCGTTTGCTTGATTCTGACGATTAGAACTCTCCACTTGAACTTTGTATAAACTATTTAACGATTCCATTTGAGCAGCTGCTAGAGCCATTTCTTCAGAGTATTTCTTTGTAGAGGACATAGCATCTGCAGTGGGAACCATATCTTTTGCTGCACCTTCAAAAGAACGTATGCTATCTCCTAGACTAGTCATTAACTCGCCGTCTAGCTTTGCCTCTTTAAGCATTTCGTCTAATTTCTTAGATAAAAGCCCTTGAGCGTCTTGTGGAGCTTCTTTTTGAGGTTTACCACCTACCAATTGTCCACCAGCTAATTCTGGGTACACCAATGACCAATCTAAATCATCATCAACTGGTTCAAAAGCAGAGATAAAGAAAATCAATGCTTCTACAATAAGACCAATAGCAAGTAATGTTCCACCTGTAAGTTTGGTGAATACCAAATCAAGTTCCCAGTGAAGAATTTTGAAAAGTGCTCCAATGATTACTACAGAGGCTCCAATACCATAAGCCATGTTAAATATTTTCTTTGTTGTTTTAGACTGTGCCATTTTAATAAGTTTTAAGTTAAGTTAAGTTTGTATTGGGTATTTTAGTTTGTTGAAGCGTTAAGAGTTACGTCTGTACCCATGTATGATTGTACCGTTCGAAATCCTATATAACTTCTAGCACTATCTTGATATTCATAGTCACGTGTGCTTACTTGAAGAAAATAGGAAACATCTTTCCAAGATCCACCACGAACTCCTTTACGTTTATTGTTAGCATCATTTACCACAGGACTGATAGAAGACATTTGTTCATAAGCTCCAGCTTCGTAAGAAGAGTTGACCCATTCGGATACATTACCTGCCATATTAAATAAATTATACTCGTTAGGCTCATAAGATCTAGCCTCTACCGTATAAAGAGCTTGATCTGCCGCGTAATCACCTCTTAATGGTTTAAAATTAGCAAGAAAACAACCTCTGTCGTTCTTTGCATAGGGCCCACCCCAAGGGTAAGTAGCTCCTTCTAAACCGCCTCGAGCTGCATATTCCCATTCTGCCTCAGTGGGAAGACGGTACTCAAAAACTCGTTCTAAATTTTTTTGCTTGCGAAAGGCATTGTGATACAGTGTTCTCCATTGACAGAACGCCTTTGCTTGATTCCAGTTGACTCCTACGACAGGATAATCGCTGTATGCTTCGTGATAGAAATAATCATTGTGCATAGGCTCGTTATAACTGTAATTAAAGTCACGAATCCAAACGGTAGTATCCGGATAAATCTTTACAGGAACTTGAGAGATAAAATCTTTTCTCGTTTTGGAAACATCGCGATTCCTAGCTGCTGCATTTAAATCTAAGCTGGTATATGTAAAAATGATTTTATCCGTATCAATGGTTCGTTCTCCGTTATACGCTTCATCAAAAGGAATCATCATTTCATCGTATACCCGAGCATAGAACTCATCAGGAATTTCTTCGGTATCCCATATTAAATCTACTCTATTATTCAATTTGCGTCCTTCGTAACCGGTAGGACCTAAACCTACATAATTATCTTGCACATATTGTTCCCAAGGCGACAAGGCATCTCCACTAGCGCCATCAGCATCAAGAAATGCAAACTCTCCTATACCATTATCACCAGGAAGAGCTCCATTATCATCAGCCGTAATTGCTAAATTAGTTCGGAATGTAGAATCTCTAGTCCAGTACACAAACTGTCGGTATTCTGCGTTTGTAATCTCAGTTTCATCCATATAGTAAGACGGAACTGTAACGGTTTTTGTTGGTGCATTTCGAGTAGCAGCAATATCATCATCACTTTTTCCCATTGTGAAGGCACCGCCTGGCACTAAGGTCATGCCGTAAGGTTTTTCAGGGTGCCACTTTTTTCCTTTGGTTCCAACTACCATTCCACGATCTCCTTTACCACAACTTGCAACAAAGGCAACTACTGCTAAAAGGACAAATAACTTTTTCATAAGGGTATTTTATGTTTACTTTATGAATTAAGAGCGTAAACCTATTTAAAAGATTTCGATTCCACAAACTTTTTTTTCAATAAATTATATTGCGATACGCTTTAACTTTTTACACTTCGTTTTTACGTCTTGCATTAAGCCACCTATCCGGAAGCACTTGATCACATGCCATTTCATAATCCCGACGGTCGCATGGTAATAACGTGTGTTGCTTTAATTTATTATTGACATTTGAAATAAAAGGCAATTCTATCCACCAGCGACCACTATCAGTAGATTTGTAGAAAGTAAGGATTTGATTATCTACGGGGACTTTGTAGACAATAAAGTCTTTAGATACGTCTACAGGATACTCAAAGATTCGATAATTATACCCTTCGATAAAATACCACATCATCTCAGCCACGAGCTGCGCCCCATAATTTCTTTCGTTATTTATTTCAAAGATTCCATATACCTTTAATCTGTCACTGATGCCTGAATACCTTGACAAACTACATATTTGTTTACCATCTAGTCCATTTGGGTTCGCTTTCGCGGAAGCGAGGTCACCAGCACGCACCACACTCATATCGACTCCTATTAGGTCTGCATCTCTCAACACAGGCTCTGCGAGTGTAATATCATTATCTAAATGACCTAATCTAATCGCATCAAAATACATTCTATCTAAAAGCTCAATTTCATCTTGTGAGTTGAAATAGGTTTGAAAGCCTAGATTGCTATAATTAAATAAATTATAAGGCTCTACCGTAATCATTTTACCCACGTAACTCCTAGAAGTAATAGGCAACTCTATGTTTCCTAAATCAAACCTACAGTCTATATTGACCACATTTATCATGTGCTGAAATTCATCAAAAGCACGATATATAGGATACATCAAATCCTGACTTCCCCCTAAAAAAATAGGGATTATGGATTCTCGTAAGAAGTGCTTTGTGAGCTGTCTTATCAAATAATAGGTATCTTCCACAGTATCCCCGGGAGGAACGTCACCTAAGTCTGCTATAGTGCTGCTCCAGTTGCCTGGATAGAGTTCGTAGAATTTTTCACGCACATGATCTAATGATTCTACCTGAAACAAAGCATTTGCATCTCTGCGATTTTCTAGAATGCCTATTACAACGAGTTGTACTCCATTGAGATGAGGCAATCCATCTTTAACCGTGTGAAGCTTTATGGTTTCCCCTATAGAGTGCTCCGGCTGCATTTTTGCATGGGCAACAACAGCATCATTCAGAGCTTTTAGAAATTCTAAAGCCATTGTATTAATTTAATGTTCCCGTAACGCCTAATGAGGTTTTCATTCATTCTATCTATTTCTTAGCCGTTTTCTTTTTTGCAGCAACTTTTTTCTTTGCCGGAGCTTTCTTTTTAGCCGCGGCTTTTTTCTTGGGAGTTTTTTTAGCTACAAGTTCTTGAGCTTTTTCCAATGTTACCTTTAACGGATCGATCTCTTTGGCAATCTCCACCTTGATTTTACCTTTGATAATATTGTGTCGCCCCCAGCGCGCTTTCTCAATGCGTATGCCTTCTTCTTCCCAATCTACAATCAACTTATCTTTCTCTTTTTGTATCTTATCCTTGATCAAGGTTTCTATATCATCATTAGAAAGGTTTTCAAAATCATACTTCTTATTCACGGAGATAAACATTCCAGCCCATTTAATATAAGGCCCAAATCGACCAGCTCCTTTGGTAACGGGCTGCTCATCATATATATAAACAGGAGCATCTGCCGTTTCTTTCATCTGTATCAACTCTGCTGCGCGCTCAAAAGTAAGCGTCATAGGATCATCTTCATTTTCTAAACTTACAAAGGTTTTTTCATTGAACTTTACATAAGGACCGAAACGGCCTTGATTCACCTCCACTGGATGGCCATTATATTCTCCTACTGTTCTAGGTAATTTGAATAATTCCATTACTTCTTCTAACGTAATCGCATTCAAATTTTGAGAAGGTAATAGACTTGCAAATTCTGGCTTCTCTTCATCTTCCACACTGCCTATTTGCGCCATAGCACCAAATCTTCCTAAACGCACGCTGATGGGCTTACCGCTTTCAGGATGCTTTCCTAGAACACGTTCTCCCACCTCACGGTCTGCATTTTCTGCAACGTCCAGTACTGTGGGATGGAAACTTTTATAGAAATGACTCATCATATCCGTCCATTCCTCTTTTCCTTCAGCAATATTATCAAAGGATGCTTCTACATTTGCGGTAAAATTATAATCTAAAATACTGCCAAAGTGCTCCACTAAAAAATTATTAACTACCCGGCCTACATCGGTAGGAATCATCTTGTTTTTATCAGAGCCTGTTTTCTCTGTAAGATTTTTTTCTGCTACTTTATCGTTGATTAACGTAAGTTGTAAATAATTGCGCTCCACTCCATCAGACTGTCCTTTCTCTACGTATTTTCTATTTTGTATGGTCGTAATGGTAGGTGCATAGGTAGATGGACGCCCTATCCCTAATTCTTCCAGTTGTTTTACCAAAGAAGCTTCTGAGTAGCGATACGGCGGTCTGGTAAAACGCTCTGTTGCTGTAATTTGTTTATTCCATAATTCTTGAGCTATTTTTATATCTGGAAGCAAGCCTTGTTGCTCTAGATCTTCATCGTCTGTACTTTCCAGATATACTTTTAGGAAACCTTCAAATTTTACAATTTCACCACTAGCGGTAAACTTCTTCTCATGGGTATTTGCAGAAATAGTAACATTAGTACGTTCTAATTTTGCATCACTCATTTGGCTAGCGATAGCGCGTTTCCAGATCAGTTCATACAGACGTATCTGATCCCGATCTGCTCCAGAACTGTGGACCGCAAAATTAGTAGGACGTATGGCTTCGTGTGCTTCTTGAGCGCCTTTAGACTTTCCTTTATAATTGCGTTCCTTGTGATACTGGTCTCCGAAGGCTTTACTTATTTCTTCTTGTGCTCCCTGCTTTGCCTCATTACTCAAGTTTACCGAGTCAGTTCTCATGTAAGTAATCAGTCCTGCTTCATAAAGGCGTTGTGCGAGTTGCATCGTACGACTTACATTATAAAACAATTTACGAGACGCTTCTTGTTGCAAAGTTGAAGTGGTAAATGGTGCTGCTGGAGATTTTTTCGCTGGCTTTTTTACAAGGTTAGCGACTTCAAATTTTGCTCCTTTGTTGATATCTAAAAAATCTTGAGCTTCTTGAAGTGATCTTAAATTACTCGGTAATTTTGCTTTTAGCAAGGAACCGTCTGCCGTGTTAAAATCGGCATCAACCCTAAACAAGTTTTCAGAACTGAAGTTTATAATTTCTTCCTCACGTTCGACAATTAATCTCACCGCTACGGACTGCACACGTCCAGCACTGGCGCCACCTTTTACTTTGCGCCATAAAATAGGTGAGATTTCATAACCTACTATTCGGTCTAAAATACGGCGGGCTTGTTGTGCATTGACCAGATCATAATCGATACTTCGCGGATTATCAATGGCGTTTTGCACGGCGCTTTTAGTAATCGCATTAAAAACGATTCTTTTGGTTTTTTCTTTTTTAAGGTCAAGCTGCTCTGCAAGGTGCCATGCTATGGCCTCTCCTTCTCTATCTTCATCACTAGCTAGCCATACCATATCTGATGCAGCGGCCATTTTTTTAAGCTTTCTCACAAGATCCTTCTTGTCACTGCTCACTACATAGTTAGGCTTAAAATTCTTTTCTACATCCACCCCTAATTCCTTAGATGGAAGATCTGCAATATGTCCAAAACTGGACTCCACTTTAAAATCTTTACCCAGAAATTTTTCTATTGTCTTTGCCTTTGCAGGCGACTCTACAATCACAAGATTCTTTGCCATCAAGCTTATATGTTTAGACTACAAAGGTATGTGATATTTTTTTTAACCCCACAAACTACTGTTAAACAACTAGTTAAAAATACAGACATCCTATTAAACCGTTCAGGTCTTGATGTTTATCTTTTTAAGTTGATGTTATTAACGGATTTATTAGAGAAAGAAAATAATATTTCGGGTAAGCTTAGGGTTGAAATTCCGCTTTAGCCAGGAGCTGTCCCGACATAAAATTTCATTTCAAAAATAAAAAGAGATCCAAAAATAGGGAATGAAATAAAAACCACCCATGCCTTACCTCTAAAAAGTCCTAAAATCAAGGCCTTTAAGAGGCTTCTTTAAAAAGCGCACAAGATCGTGCTGACATTGTGTCACAAAACAATCTAAAAACATATCTTTGCAGTCTTATACTAAGAGGCCGATTGATGGAAAAGATTATTGAAGAAGAAAAACAAGGAACTGCTGTAGTATTGCAACATAACGAGAAAAATACACGCAAACTCTATATAGAAAGTTTTGGCTGCCAGATGAATTTTTCTGACAGCGAGATTGTTGCGTCTATTCTTGCAAAAGAAGGCTTCAACACCACAAATAACATGGAAGAAGCTGATCTTGTTCTGGTTAATACTTGCTCCATACGAGATAAAGCAGAGCAAACCATTCGCAAAAGACTAGAGAAATACAACCGTGTTAAGAACAAAAAGAACCCCCATATGAAAGTAGGGGTTTTAGGTTGCATGGCTGAGCGTTTAAAATCTAAATTTCTAGAGGAAGAGAAAATCGTGGACATGGTCGTAGGGCCAGACGCCTACAAAGATTTACCCAATCTAGTAGCAGAAATAGATGAAGGCCGCGAAGCAGTAAACGTGCTTCTTTCCAAAGATGAAACCTATGGTGATATCGCTCCAGTACGACTGAACTCCAATGGGGTTACCGCTTTTGTATCGATCACTAGAGGTTGTGATAACATGTGCACATTTTGTGTGGTTCCCTTCACTCGTGGCAGAGAACGCAGTCGCGATCCACATTCTATTCTGGAAGAAGTTCAAGATCTATGGAACAAAGGTTTTAAAGAGATTACTTTACTAGGGCAAAATGTAGATTCGTTCCTATGGTACGGTGGTGGGCTCAAAAAAGATTTTAAAAAAGCAAGTAAAATGGCCAAAGCTACTGCGGTAGATTTTGCTCAATTATTACATAAAGTGGCAAACGCACATCCACATTTAAGGGTGCGTTTCTCTACCAGCAATCCGCAAGATATTAGTGATGACGTACTTCATGCCATTGCAGCGCATAGAAATATTTGCAACTACATTCATTTACCAGTACAGTCTGGAAGTGATCGTATCCTAAAGGAAATGAATCGCCTACACACTCGTGAACAGTACATGAAATTAATCGATCGCGTACACGCTATTATCCCTGAATGTGCTGTTTCTCAAGACATGATTACTGGTTTCCCAACAGAAACAGAAGAAGATCATGCCGATACATTGAGCCTAATGGAGTACGTAAAATACGACTATGGCTTTATGTTTGCTTATTCCGAGCGACCGGGAACAATGGCGGCCCGGAAACTAGAGGATGATGTACCAGAAGAAATTAAAAGTAGGCGGTTAAATGAAATCATAGCCGTGCAAAGAAGAACTGGTCATGAGAGAGCAAAATACTTTATAGGTAAAACAGTAGAATGTCTTATCGAGAAAGAATCAAAAAAATCTGATCAACAATGGGCTGGAAGAAATACACAAAACTATGTTGCCATATTTGATAAAGAACATTACAAAGTAGGGGAATGTGTACTGGTAGAAATAATCGACTGTACCAGTGCGACTTTAAAGGGAAAAGCCATAGGCTACAGCGATATGGTAGGCCCCTTAACTTACGACACCTTATAATATGGAAAGTGTACAATCGGTTAAACAGCGTTTTGAACTTATAGGTAATGACCCTAGTTTTAATAGAGCTATTGAAAAAGCTTTGCAGGTTTCCCCTACCGATATTTCGGTTTTAGTGACGGGAGAAAGTGGTGTTGGAAAAGAGAGCATTCCTAAAATTATTCACTCACAATCATTTAGAAAACACGCCAAATACATCGCTGTTAACTGTGGTGCTATTCCAGAAGGAACGATAGATTCAGAATTATTCGGTCATGAAAAAGGAGCCTTTACAGGAGCGACTTCTACAAGGAACGGTTATTTTGAAGTCGCTGATGGAGGAACCATCTTCCTTGATGAGGTAGGAGAACTGCCATTGCCCACTCAAGTTCGTTTGCTGCGTGTATTGGAAAACGGAGAGTTCTTAAAAGTAGGTTCTTCTGCTACACAAAAAACAGACGTGCGAATTGTAGCTGCTACCAACGTAAAGATTTTTGATGCAATTGAAAAAGGCAAATTTAGGGAAGACCTTTATTACAGGCTCAGTACGGTAGAAATAGATTTACCACCTCTACGAGAACGTAAAGAAGATATCCACCTTCTTTTTAGAAAATTTGCCAGTGACTTTGCAATGAAATATAAGATGCCTACGTTGCGACTAGATGAAAGTGCCGTCGCGATACTTACAAATTACCGATGGAGTGGAAACATAAGACAACTGCGCAACATTGCAGAACAAATTAGTGTTTTAGAAAAAGACAGGAATATTTCCTCGGCAATTTTGCGTTATTATTTACCCGATGCAGGAAAGAACTTACCCGCTGTTATAGGGGAAAAGAAAAAAAGCGATAGTGAGTTTGCTAACGAACGTGAGATTTTATACAAGGTATTGTTTGACATGAAAAATGACCTCAGCGATCTTAAAAAGTTGACCAATGAACTCATGAATAATGGCAACTCAAAAGATGTGAGAGAAGAGAATCCAGGATTGATTAAACGCATCTATGGCAACCAAGAAAATAATGAACAGGATTACGAAGATGTAATCGATAATGCTTATGACTTGAATCAGGAAGAGCAGGCTCCTTCTTCACGTACCACAAACCCAGATCCCAATGATTATGTAGAACCTGTGCAACAAACCGGCGATCGTTATGATTTTGCACAAGAAATAGAAGAAGAAGAATCCCTTTCCCTTGCCGACAAGGAAATAGAACTGATAAAAAAGTCATTAGAGAGGCATAAGGGGAAAAGAAAAGCCGCTGCTGACGATTTAGGCATCTCAGAACGCACTCTTTACCGTAAAATAAAACAATATGATCTTTAAAAATATGCGCTTTTTGTTCCTAGGACTCGCTCTTTTAAGTTTTTGCTCTTGCGGCTTTTACAGTTTAAGTGGCGTGACACTTCCTGCTAACGTAAAAACTTTTCAGGTAGATTATTTTGGGTATCAAGCCGTTCTTGTGGAGCCAGGAATTGAAAGGGATTTTAAAATTAAATTGGAAGATTTAATTCAAGATCAGTCCCGACTGAGTTTGACGACTAAAAACGGAGACTATATTTATCAAGGTGAAATTACTAGGTATTATATCGCTCCTATGACAGCCACAGCGAATAGTACAGCCTCTCAAAACAGACTGACCATAGAGATCAATATTAGATTCACCAATACGAAAGTAGAGGAAGAAAGTTTTGAAAAAAAGTATAGTTTCTTTTACGACTATAGTGCAAATATTCAACTGCAAGGCAGTGCGCTTGAAACTGCACTAGAAGTTATCTATGAACAGATAACACAAGATGTTTTTAACGATACACTTGCAAAATGGTAGATGGAGCTCATATAAATAATGTACTGGCACATCCCAAAGACATTGCTGTAAATCATCTGGCCGCATTGGAAGAAACACTACGAGAATTCCCTTATTTTCAAGCAGCAAGGAGTATCTATCTAAAAGGATTAAAAAGTGAAAGTAGCTCACTATACAATAAAGAGCTTCAAAAAACTGCTGCGCATACCACAGATAGGTCTGTTTTATTTGATTTTATAACATCAGAATCATTTTCACAAAATAAAGTTAGTGAGCAAATCAAACTGCTCCAACAGCAAGAGAATAAAATTGAAATCGAAGTAGAAAAACCCGAAGAAGGAATAACGAAACCAGAAAAAAAAAACGCCCAGGAAGAAGATTTCAATGCCAATAAAGATTTTACCAAGGTTGCCGATTTGGATCTTTTTGAAAAGAAAAAAGAGAGCTCTATATTTGATGAGCCATTAGACTTTGATAAAAATGAAACCTATAGTTTCTCACGATGGTTGGAATTAAGCAGTTTGAAACCTATTGATCGTAAAAAAGAAAATACAGAGGATGAAACTTCTACCGCAGCACAAGAAATCATTCAAGAAGCAGATGAGCGTGCTATAAAAATGGCTCGTATCGACCAATTTCTCGCTGAAAAGCCCAAAATAAGGCCTAGAAAATCTTCCAGCAGCTATATAAACATAGCAGATCATTATGAAGATCCTAGTCAATTTATGACGGAAACACTAGCAAGGGTCTATCTCGCTCAAAAAAACTATTCCAAAGCTCTTAAAGCTTATGAGGTTTTAGTATTGCAACATCCAGAAAAAAGTGGTTTATTTGCAGACCAAATTCAAGAAATAAAGAACTTACAAAGTAACCATACATAATGACAACATTTTATATCTTTTTAGGCCTCATCGTTTTAGTATCATTTTTATTAATCGTAGTAATCATGGTGCAAAATCCCAAAGGCGGTGGACTGTCCTCTAGTTTCGGCGGTGGCGGTACACAACAACTAGGCGGTGTGAAGAAAACTGGTGACTTTTTAGATACAAGTACATGGGTACTCTCTACAGCTCTTTTAGTACTTATCCTTCTTGCAAGCACAACTCTGATACAAGGAAAGGCAGAAAGCTCGATCGATGTAACAGACCAAACTTCTACAGAGTCTCTACTAAATACACCAGACCCTGAAACGATAACAACAGAAGACAGCTCAACTGACAATGAGTAAGTTATCACACCATACAAACTGACAAAATATCCAGCTAAAAGGCTGGGTATTTTTGTTTACAGCAGTTTTGTCAGTGAATGTGTCTTGGCACATTTATGGGACATATAGTTTTTGAATTAATAAAAAAATCTTTATAATGGCATTACATATTCAACCTTTATCAGATAGAGTAGTTATTGAACCAACTGCTGCTGAACAAAGAACAGCTTCAGGTCTTTATATTCCTGATACAGCTAAAGAAAAACCTCAACAAGGAAAAGTTGTTGCGGTAGGGAAAGGAAACAAAGATCACGATATGACCGTAAAAGTGGGTGACACTGTTCTTTATGGAAAATATAGTGGTACAGAATTAAAGTTAGA
>NZ_JBLIGN010000054.1:0-19410 GCF_047636915.1 Nonlabens sp.
GCTTCTAAAAGGTCAAAAATACCTTTCTCTTCCATCAAGTTACTGAGATAAACAATTCTTAATTCTTGGTAATTTTTAGATTCAAGAGTTTTGTCAGGCAAGAACAATTCATCGATAACAAAATTCTTGAGTACATAAATATCTTTTTCAAGAATAAAAGCAGAGAAGTTGAGTTTCAAAGAATCTGAAAGGACAATTCCTTTATCGGTTTTACTCATGATATACTTGAAAATAGATTTCTTTAAACCAGTAAGCATTTGATATTGTTTACCTAAAAAGTTTCCATGGATGTGTTGGATAATTTGCTTTCCCAAAAGGGAAGCAACTATTACATAAAGCGCATATTTGAATACTCCAAAGAACGTCTGTCCTGGTGTGATGTAAATGATATCGTTGCGCCACACTTTTAAGAAAAAGACTTGAAGTTTTAAGTAAAACATGATCTTTTTAAAGCTGACAGAACCCAGTTTCTCATCAAAACTACTAAAACTCGTATTGACCACATCGACCTTATAATCTGGATGTTGTTCCAGTTGCTCTACAACCACTTGGTTTGCTAATGACACTCCCGTAATAGGCAGCGGCAGTGGTCCTAAGACAAGTACTTTGATAGGCTTCAACATCACTTGAGTTCTTTTAATATTTGTTCTTGTGAGTGGTTTACCCTAGGTTTTTGTTGATTGTTTTTGCTTAAGAAATACAACAAGTTGATAAACAAGGAAAAATACAAGACTCCATTCTGTCGTTCTAAAATATTTTCTGAAAACATCACAATGCAGTAAAACACGATAATTGCTACTGTAATAAATTCACCAGACTTTAAAGATCTGTTGATATTATAGAATATAAAGGCGAGAAAAATAAGCAAGCCTAAAAAGCCTGCGTTTAAAATAAGACTGATGTACTGATTATGGGAATTATAGGAAGTTGCAGCAAGTGTTGGGTTGTATTCCTGATAACAATCAAGGAGTTCATTTTTGCCATCGCCTATTCCAAACCCAGTTAAACCTGCTTCTTGGAATTTTTTATTCCCACATTTATAAATAGTAGCTCTGATCTCTTCAGATTCTATAGCGGCGCTAATACGTTCTACCTGAAACAAATCATGAATGCGTTGTGAGGTGTCTGGAAAAAGAAATAAGGTGGCGACAAGGCTTGCTGTAAAGACCGTATAAAAAGCCCATACACGCCACATTTTATACTTTATAGCAAGTAAAGTGGCAACTAATACCAAGCCGAAAATAGGTCCTTTTTTTAATAATAAAATAAGACCTAAACAAAGTACAGAACCTATAATAATAAGAGGAATACCTGCTTTTAATAAGCGTTCTGTTCTAAGAAGATAAAAAATAAGAAGCACCGCAATCGCGTTGTACATGCTCAAATAGATGGAATGAACAGCTGGAAACCCTTCCATTCTATTCACAAAATCTGCATATTCACCAAAGGAAGAAACATCATACCCTGCGCTTAGAAATGAAGAAAATACAAAGATATTAAGCACTAAAACAGCACTTATAAACACATAAAAAAACAGCTTTAAATTTTTTATCGCATGCGTTATCAAATCTTTAGAAATAAGTGCAAAACCCAAAGGAAAAACAACCAATGCTGCAGAGATCTCTACTTTGCGCAATCCATACTCTAAGTCTTTACTATACAGTAAACTAAAAACATACATGAGGTAAAGACCAGCATTAAAAAGGAAATATTCCCATTTAAATTTAGATTTGTTTTTTATGTATTCAGTGATACAAATCACTAAAAACAAAGCAATAGAAATAATCTTTAACAATTGAGGTAAAATAGGGGTGCAAAAAACCAATACTAATGAAATTAGAAATAGCTTGTTATAGGAATATGATTTAAATAAACTATTCATTACCCTTATTGACTTTTAAAAATGGATTAGGTTGGGCGAGATGCATAAAAAAGAATAGGTTAAGAAAAAGGGCAAATAATAAAACTCCAGTCTGACGATCTAGAATATTCTCAGTGAGCATTAAAATACTGAAAAAAAGCACTAACTGCACAAACAACATGTTTTTTGAACTAATTGCCTTTACGAAGTATATTAACAATTGTATCATAAATAATAAGAGTCCTAATCCTCCTGCATAATGCCATATTCCTAAATATTGATTGTGCGCATTTTTCTTTTGTTTACTATCCTTAAAAACTATGTTGTGTTTATCTTTTAAACAGGTCGCTATCAGATCATACCCATCTCCTATTCCATAACCTGTAATTGGGCTTTGTTTAATGTCTTCCACAACACATTCATATATCGCAAATCTCATACTAGTGGAATTCTCAATATCTACTTCTTCAAAGCTAGTTTTTGCAAACACTTCTCCCAATCGAATTGATATTTTATCTTTAAAAAAGAAACTAAAGGTAATTAGAACTGATGCTAACAAAATTAATTTAGTATTCCCTATTGCCTTTCTATTCTTAAAAATGAATACAATTGCCGGCAAAATTAAAGCAATCATAACCCCTTTTCTGAATAACAGAAATAATACATATACTAAAATAATAACTCCAAGACTTAGAAACACTTTCTTAAAACCTCTATATTGATCATATATATACGGAATAAAGAATAAGGCTATCGCAAAAATCATGGAAGCATAAATAGGGTGCTGACTATATCCTTCTAGCATTCCATCAAGATAAGATAAGCTGTATTCTAGTGTTTGTTCTCCTTGATAATATCCTAAAGTCCAGAAAAAAACTACGATCATAATCGCATAAAATATAGAAGACCAAAAATAAATATGAAAAAGAAGTTTTAAATGCTTCCCGTCCCACTGTATGCGGTTTCCTAAGTAATAAAAGGCCCATGGCAATACAAACAAAGAGGTGCCAGTTTCAATCCTTTTTAACCCAATTCGCATGTTGTCCGTATACAATAAACTTATAGCATAAATCAATACTAATGATGATAGTACCATTGGAATCCAAATAGATATTTGACGGTTCGATATTGTGGTTTTTTTAAATAGTAGCAAAATAGTAGCCAAGATAATAACGACTACTGGCAATGGCTTTAACTTATTAGGAAGCAAAGGTAGCAGGCCTATAACTATCATTATGACCGTCAATATTCTTTCTTCGAACGAATTAACTTTTAATGATCGCATATTCTATGAATCAGATTTAGTGCTCTTTGGAACCTTTACAAATCTCATTTTATAAACGTATCTGCCTAAAATTTGATAAATGAAAAGAACAAAGAGAGAGTAATATAAGTATCTCATGGTCGATCTTAAATTATATTCAAAGGAGTATACCACAAAGAGGATACATAAAATAGCGATTATAAAACCAAAAACCCTATTGCCTGTTTTAAACAAAAAACGCATTTTACTTTCCATAAAGCTAAATGCTATCCCAATGAGTGTGAAAAACACCCCTGTAAATATTTTTCCCATGGAAAAAACTTCTCCATTTGCACTGTATGGCGCAAATCGATTTGCTCTTAATGTATTTGCCACATCATACCAGCCTACCCATTTACCAGGTAATGGATTCACACTTATCAAAATGGTATTCCATGTTGTAGCATCTCCAACTAGCGTTTTAGAAGTGACGAAAATGCCAAATATAAACGTGTAATATACATTGAAAACAAGTCTAGAAGTAATGTCAGTAGAGTCAGTAAAAACACTCCCTACATATGGAATTAAACCATGAGTAGATAAGGATCTTACACTCATTAGAAATGCAAGATATACAAAAGACAAAACAATATTGACACCTAAATAAAACTTCGAGAAACCCGATTTATTTCCCGATATAAATATTAATAAACTGAAGACTAATAAGTAAACTACCGCTAATCTAGAACCCGTTCCTGTAGCTATCAACATAATTAAAGCAAAATAGAAAACAGAGATCCATTTTTGGTTTTTATAAGAAACTCCGAGCATTAATACGGTAACAAAGCTTAGTAGCTTCATTAATGTAATGAAAGTAGTATTTTTCTCAATTAAATACTCTGCCCTAAAGAACAACATTTCACCATAAGAAAAAGCACATAACAAAATGATGACACACATAAAAATATGTGTCATCATTTTAAGGCTCTCTGGCAGCGCATACTGAAACTTCAAAGCACTATCAAAAGAAGAACTAAAAAGTTTACGGACTTTAGGTTTTGCAAAATCGTAATAAAGGAGCACTCCTAAACAGAAGGCACAAAGAGCTAATCCATGAAATGAAATAGCCTCTAAAAACAGTCGGTTACTTATAAAGTCAAAATTATATAATGAGATTTTATCTTCGTAAAAATAATAATAGGCCACCGTTAATGAAATACATAATGAATAGAAGATAATATATATGTAGATCGGGCTTATGAAATTAAACTTCACCACTTTAAATATCAACGCTATCTGAAATATAATAAGTACTATGTAAATCCCTATCTCCATAAGTTAATTCAAAACGGACATAAATTGGGCCGCGCTCGTTTGTGGTGTGATTTTAATTCCTTGCTCATGTGCATTTAAGCTCATTTGATTGAATTGATCTGTATCTAATCGCATGATTTTTTCCATTTTACTAATTAAATCTAAATAATTTCCTGATTTAAATTGATAACCGCTATAGCCATTGACAACAAATACGGGGGCACCTCCACAAGCATTACTGACAATTATGGGCATTCCTGCAACGGCAAACTCATGAAGTACCACTCCATAAGGCTCATAAGTGCTGGGTAATATAAAACATCCATAATTCTTAATTTCCTGAACAAGATCATCTGGTTGCATAAAGTCTTTTAAAGTTACTCCTGAATGACCTTCCAATTGTGATTTTAAACTTCCGTTCCCTATTAAGGTAATATCCCAACCCTTTTTATCTTTGATTTCTTTCCATGCCTTAAGCAATAAATCTATTCCTTTTACTGGCTCTAAACGCCCCACAAATAAAAACTTCTTAGGGTTGTTTATAGTTTCTACCGCCTTTCTTATAGAGGAAAATTTATCTACATCAGCACTATAAAAATCAAATATAATATGATTTTTATGGAACCCTAGTCTTCTGGCGAACTCATATTGCGATGGACCAGCAACCCAAATATGAGAAAAATATTTTTTTAAATGTAACCGCATGTAAATACATCCCATCCACTGCTTTAGATTGCCTATCCATTGATTATCTAACCCCGCAACTACTGGAATGCCTTTTTTACGCAATAATTTACACACTGGTAAATAACCTTTATCGTACCAATTAGGTACGTAAACAACATCTGGACAGATTTGTCTAGCTAGTTCAATTAGATCTGCTGACTCAAAAACAGAACGTTTATAATACGTAACTCCGGGAATTTTAGGAGCTACATAAGGTGTTAGTTTATTTTTATCCCAATGTACCACATGAACGACGGCCTTATAAGTAGACGTTAACTCCTTAATCACTGGGATGTTATAACCCATTAATTCCGCATATAGATATAAAACAGTCATTTTATTAGTTTATAAGGTTTTCCTCTGGCTTTTTTAGCTCTTTGCGATACAAAAAAGCTGCTGCTAACACTAATAGAAATTCTGTAGTGACCACAGCTATTACAGTACCCTCAATTTTATAGATAGGTACAATTATCAAACTTAAAAGTGCATTAAATATTCCTGCAGCAATCATAATTTTCATCAATTTTTTAAATTGCTTAGTAGCTGGCAAGTACAATACATTATAAAGCATATTTAATCCAGAGAATAAGGCAATTGAGCTCATGATTTTAAATAAATAAGCATTCTCTACTATTTGCGGGTCTTTAAATAATAAGTCTAAAATCCACTCTCCCAAAATTATGAATACGAGAGAAACAAGCACACCTAAAACCGTTACCACCAGCAGTAATTTCTTCATCAATTGATTCATCTCTTTGCCAGATTTCCTAGACATGTATGGGTAAACAGATTGATAAATAGGAATAAACATATTCTTAGATGCTAAAATAAGCTTTTCAAAAGCAGCATAAATTCCAACCATAGCATCTCCACCGAATATACCTAACAGAAAAGTATTCAACGATGTGTATAAAGAGGCTGCTAGATTAGAGACAAACATGTGTGAGCTTTCCTTATAAAATGATAAACCCTCATAAAAGTCTGGCTTTTGCCAAGTCACGTATTTTAAACTTAGAATCAGACTCAAAATTCCAGCAATTATAAATCCTATTGAATTGAACAATGGAACTTGAATATAATCATCGGGAGAGTTAATAAAAAAGAAAAGTAACACTGTAAAAATAACTTTTGCGACAACGTTTACTACAGTTATCAACCGCATCTTTTCTATTCCTTGAAAAAACCAAACTGGAAAAATAGCTTGGCCTATTACAACACCGTAACTCAATAAATATAGTTCCCAATGGATTCTAAATTTATCAAAAGAAAAAACTAGAGTTACAAGCAAAAGAAAACACAAAAAAACCAATGCTAAACGGGCCCAAAAAACTCTAAAATAAACTTCAGAAAAGTCCTTCCCTTCAGTTTTAAGAATAGCAATTTCTCTTGTCGCAGTGATGTTAAAGCCAAAATCTGTTATCAATACAAAAAACACCATTAAAGATTGAGCAAACATTACTAGTCCAAATTTTTGTAAACCCAACTGATGCTCTAAAAAGGGAATAATAAGTAAGGGTAGTAAGTAGTTCAAACCTTGGAGAACAACTAAAGCCCCATAGTTCTTTGCCACCGTTTTTTCTTCTCCAGAAAGTTTTTTAGAAAGCTTACTCATACCATGATTAGATTGCCTTGATCAACGTTAAAATAGCTGTTTTAGTGCGCTTAAGAGTTCAAATAAGCCCTGTACATCATCTCCACTCCTTTTTCAAGACCTACCTCGTGTTTCCAACCCAGTTTATGGAGCTTGGATACATCCGTTAATTTGCGTGGGGTACCGTCTGGTTTTGAGGCGTCCCAATCGAGAGTTCCTCGATAACCTACGGTGACTTTTATCATCTCAGCTAGGTCTTTGATAGCGATGTCTTCTCCAGTTCCTATGTTGAGGTGTGTGTTTTTAATATCTTTATCCGTTCCTTTTACCTCCTTGAAATCGACATTTTCCATAAGGTAAACACAAGCTTTTGCCATGTCGTGAGACCATAGAAACTCCCGTTTAGGAGTACCTGTTCCCCATAAAGCGATGCTGTTTTCTGTAATGCCATTTTTTTGTAATTCCGCTTTCGCGAAAGCGTAACTATCCACACCTAAATCCTCACATAAAGCTTGCTCATTGCCTTCCATCAATAACTTGCCTAGATGCATTTTACGAATCAATGCCGGTAGTACATGAGATTTTTGTAAATCAAAATTATCGTTGGGACCATACAAATTGGTAGGCATGACCGAAATGAAGTTGGTGCCGTATTGTAAATTATAGCTCTCGCACATCTTGATCCCCGCAATTTTTGCAATGGCATAAGGTTCGTTAGTATATTCTAAAGGCCCGGTAAGCAAACTGTCTTCTGACATAGGTTGTGGCGCCATTTTAGGATAAATACAAGTGCTTCCTAAGAACAATAATTTCTTCACTCCATTCAAATAACTCTGATGTATCACATTATTCTGAATCATCAAGTTTTTATAAATAAAATCGGCTCTGTAGGTGTTGTTTGCCACAATACCACCTACACTAGCTGCTGCCAGAAATACATATTCTGGTTTTTCGGTCGCAAAAAATTGAGCGGTAGCTTGTTGATTGGTTAAATCAAGCTCCTTATGGGTGCGTCTTACAAAGTTAGAATAACCCAATTCTTTTAACTCGGCTACAATAGCGCTTCCTACCAGGCCGCGGTGTCCAGCGATGTATATTTTGGCAGTTTTATTCATGTGCTTTTGTTATTAGAACTTTAAAAAAAGATATTCCCTTTCCTCTAAAAGGGCAAAGGATAAGCTTACTCATAGTAGTTGTTAATCCTATAACCCCCTTTTTTTAGATATTCTTCTCGGGACATAAGATGCAAATCGCTTTCCATCATCTCGTTTACTAATTCTTGAAGGGCTATTTCTGGAACCCAACCTAATTTTTCTTTGGCTTTTGTAGCGTCCCCTATCAATAAATCTACCTCTGTAGGGCGAAAGTACCTTGGATCGACCGCTACCACTTCTTTACCTATTTCTAGCTGGTACTCTGAGTTGGAACAAGAGGTTACCGTTCCTTTCTCTTCCACACCTTCACCTGTAAACGCCAACTCTATTCCTATATATTGAAAAGCCATACGTACAAAGTCACGCACACTGGTAGTCGTTCCTGTGGCAATCACCCAATCTTCAGCTTCATCGTGTTGTAAAATCATCCACATCATGCGCACGTAATCTTTCGCATGTCCCCAATCGCGTTTTGCGTCTAGGTTTCCTAAATAGACTTTGTCTTGAAGACCTTTTACGATCTTAGAGGTCGCACGGGTGATTTTTCGAGTTACAAATGTCTCTCCACGTACCGGAGATTCATGATTAAAAAGAATTCCGTTACAAGCAAACATACCATAAGCTTCCCGGTAATTCACCGTTGCCCAATACGCATACATTTTTGCTACCGCATAAGGACTGCGCGGATAAAATGGGGTGGTTTCTGATTGTGGTATTTCTTGCACTTTACCATACAATTCTGATGTAGAAGCTTGATAAATCTTCGTCTTCTTCTCCAGCCCTAATATTCTTACCGATTCTAAAATACGCAAAGCTCCTATGCCATCTGCATTTGCGGTGTATTCTGGCATTTCAAAAGAAACTTGTACGTGAGACATAGCTGCAAGGTTATAAATCTCGTCTGGCTGTGTTTCCTTGATGATTCTAGTCAAGTTTGTCGTATCTGTAAGATCGCCATAATGCAATTTGAATTTTACATTAGTCTCATGCGGGTCTTGATATAAATGATCGATGCGATCAGTGTTGAATAGAGAAGCACGGCGTTTGATACCGTGTACTTCATAACCTTTTTTTAATAAAAACTCACTTAAATAGGCGCCATCTTGACCGGTAACTCCAGTGATTAAGGCTACTTTATGATGCTGTACAGACATATTATTTTTGTAAAGCTGTAAAAATACGGTTTCCTTAGGAATTGTTGTGGTCTCGCTTTTGCGAAAGCGTGATAAAAACAAGCTTTTTCGCTTTCACGTCTCTCTTTACCTTACGCATTCCAAACACCTCTAAAAAGAGCTTAGATTCTACACTTCTATGGAGAAATCATAAAGAAATCCACATAAACTTGACCATGGCTTATACTTATCAAAAGGAATTTTAAAGCCCCTTTTTTCTATTCCGCATTTTCTAGAATGACAAAACAGAGTAATAAGAGCTTCACTGATGTTGATGTACTGCCACAACTCCATCTAAGCCTTCTTCAACAGTAGGGATTTTATAACCGAAGACCTCTTCAGTCCTGTGGCAGTCCATCACACTATAAGCGGGTCGTTTTGCAGCTGTTTTAAAGTCGGCTACTGGAGTTATTTTTTTACCTAAATCCAACTTGTTATTGATGGCTTGTGCAAAATCAAACCAAGTCCAAGCTCCTTGATTGGTAAAATGATAGGCTCCATAAGCTGTAGGATCGTTTTTAAGAACGTGATGTATAAAAGCAGCTACATCTAGAGCACTGGTAGGAGAACCGGTTTGAGAGTCGACTATGTTCAATTCTTTGATCTCTGTTCCAGCCACCCATTTAAAGAAGTTCTTGCCGTGTGGTGCGTACAGCCACGAAACTCTAAAAATATAATGTTTGCCATCTATTTGAGCAATGGCCTTTTCTCCTGCAAGTTTACTCGCGCCATACACATTTATAGGATCTGTTTCTTGATCAATCACGTATGGAGTTGCCGCATCGCCTTTAAAAACATAGTCTGTAGAAAAATGAATGAATGTAGCCTTGTATTGTTTTGAGATTTGCGCCATTTTTTGAACAGCAAGCGCGTTTATTTTGAAAGCTTTTTCTTCTTCAGTTTCTGCTAAGTCCACCGCTGTGTAGGCCGCGCAATTTATGATGTAATCTGGCCGTATATTTTTGACCTTTTGATCCAATTGAAAACTACAGCTAATATCCAGTTCCTTACTTGAAAAACAGAAGAGTTCTTGTTCTTGCAAGGCTGCTTTTATCGCAGTTCCCAACATGCCATTTGCACCGGTAATAAGAATTTTCAAAACGGTAAGATTTAGTGGTTATTTGAGAAATCCCAATTTCTCGTCTTTTTCTGAAAGAATCATATCTTCTTCGGGCAGTTGCCAGTCTATGGCTAATTGTGGATCGTCATAACGCAAGCCTAGTTCCATATCTGGTTGGTACGTATTATCTATTTGATAATTCACAATCGCCGTTTCTGAGAGTACGGAGAAGCCGTGTAAAAACCCTCTAGGAACGAGTAGTTGTTTGTGGTTATCACCTGATAACTCTAGCGTAAAATGCTTTAAGTAAGTAGGTGAGCCTGGTCTAAAATCCACGGCAACGTCTAGAATACGACCTTGAACGCATCTCACTAATTTAGCTTGACCGGCATCCCCTTTTTGCATGTGTAAGCCTCTTAAAACACCGTAAGATGAGGTGCTTTCATTGGTGGTTATAAAAGGTTTTTGAAAAGGTAAGGCAGCCGTAAATGCATAATTATCAAATACTACAACAAATTTACCTCGTGCGTCTGGAAATACTGCTGGCTCTATAATCTTACAATCTAAAAGTGATGTATCGCGTATTTTCATTTAGATTTTATAAGACTTTAAAAACCTTAAGACAATTGGCATTAAAGCAATTAACAGTCCGAGCCCAAAGAAAATAAAGGCTCCTTTCATTGTTAGATACTGCTTTTCTATGGTTCCTTGTTTTACAAAGTAAGAACTGATATTGACGGTGTTATCAAAACTGTATTTATCTTCTCTTTCCTCCTTTAATTTATCTAAAGTAGAAGCTTTTTGATTAAATAAATCATTGTAGGCATTTGAGTTTCTTTGGTCACCCATATACACGTTTGTACTGGCTTGACTTTGAGAATCAGTTGATTTTATAGCCATTTGATACGCATTAAATAAAGAATCAATCTCCGTCAACTGGTATTCTAGACTCGTAATATTGAATGTATTGGTCTCGATACTAGATAATCGCAATCCCTTGATTACGGGATTATCTTCTACTTGTATCGCATAAGTAGCCGCTTTTCCAAGTGCTTTTTTATCCGTGCCAGAGATTTGCACCGTATAATATTCATAATCTATAACTCTTTTAGCAGCTTTAAAACCTTCAAAAGTGAAATTTTCTAACGCCATTGTATCAGAAGAGCGAGCGAATGTATCATACTCCATAAGAAGCTCCGTGTCACTAAAATCTGGTTTGATTCCAAAACTTTTAAGTTTCTCTGCCTCTGACGCATTGATTCCTAATTCTTTGGCTAAGTTTAAAAAGTCCTCCTGATATACTAACGAGTTATAGTGTTCAAGATTAGAAATTAATTGAGCCGCACTTTGAAAATTGGGTTGCACTCTTAACTGAGCAGTAAATGTTTTTTTTGATTCTCGACTGAGGTAATTACCTAAAACGCCACCCAGTAAAAAAAATATTCCTAACAGAATAACATGACTCTTAATAAATATTAGAGTCAACACGAAGAAATGAGCAATTCCTATAAAGAAGCTCCCTATTGCTTTGAACAGGTTTTTAAATCCATTGCTGATCCACACAAAAACAGGCACTAAATCTACCTCTTGTTCTTGATTATTGTTAGGTTGGTTGTCCATAAAATTCTTTTTGTCAAGTCTTCAAATATATTGGTTTACTTCTAATTATTTCAACGAGTTATCTTTTAGACTATTCCTCTGTTTCCAGCTCTTGCTCTGTTACTGGTTCTACTTTGATACTATTCTCCATAATTTGTTCTAATATCTTTTCTGTAATCACATAAACGGGCTTAACGCCTATGAGCCCTAATCCGCCACTAGCTAAGGTATGACCCGTTTTTAAGGGATTGTCACTCGCATAGTAAGCATAACGTACTTTTACTTTTTTACGTATACTGCGTCTTACTCTAGAGGCTGCTTGTATGGCTTTTTGATAATGTGCGCCTTCCATTTCAAGCCCTATGACTTTCCAGCTGGAGTTATAGAAAAATTCTAACAGGTCTTTATTTTGTAACGATGTTCCTAAAACAGTCACCATAGATCCTGTCACCACTTTAATGTCGTCACATTCTAGGTCTTTCTTGGAAAGTCTGTTTTTAAAAGGATAATTATCTGCAGTTCCTTCAAAAACGTGCGCGTCTGGTACCATAATATCGCCTTTATCACCTTCTAAAATTCCTGCCTTACCCATCACATTAATGGATTTTACGTTCATTTGGTGCGTTTTTCCGTGCTCATCTTTAAATGGTTTCAACAACTCATCCATAGTTTCATAAGCTTGCTCTCCAAAAGCATAATCCATGACTATAAGTACTGGTTTTGTGCTGGTCTCGCTTTCGCGAAAGCGTGCATCACAAAAATCTACCTTACTAAATTCAGAAGATGCAAGATCAAAAATCTGAACGTTGATATTGGTACCGCTTTTATCTTTAAGCTCGCTCATTCCATTAACGAGCGCATGTTTTTTAACCAAATCCCGGTTTTTCTTACCACTATCATTGCTCAATTCTGCAAAGACTTCCATGCGGCTTCTCTTTTCCATCTGAGAAGCCAAGGCTTTAGGACCGTAAAGCGAGTTCATTACACTATGCAAATTGGCACTAATAATATGCAGCGGTCTTTCAAAAAGTCCTTTTTCTACCAAATGTTTTTTGATGCGCAATGCCCAGACGTCACCATGAATATGATGCCCTAGTCGCTCTCTTAAAACTGGAGAAAAGGTAACCAAACGTTTTTCTTCATCGAGAACTTCTTGTTTGGCAAGTTTTCCTAAATGATAGATGACACTCAAAAACCTATTAGGGTTTGCTGGGGTAGCAAATTCTGTATACACAGAGGTTACCTCATCAAAAGTGCGGCCTAATATATTTGCTACGTGTGTAATAGCAACTTCTTTCTCTTCCTGACTTAATTTTTTCTTTGATACGGCAATTTCCAGACATTTCCAGTCTCTAGTGGTATTTCCAATGTCTCCCACAATCACTTGTTTCATGATCTTATGCGACTCTATCATCAAAAAAGTAAGGTGCGTTAGGATATCATAAATCTCAGATCTACCTCGAGTCACCTCAATATTCATTTGCTGGCTGTCTATGCGATAGCAGTTGCGACGTCTCTTTTTAGGAACAATTGCTTTAAAATGAGAGCCTTCATATCCTTCATCACTAGTAAGATTAATGTAGGTACATTCTTCTATGCCTACTGGTAATCTGTCCATTACATAAAGCAACCCGCTTAATTCTATTTTGTCCTCTGCAATAGAACCATAGATCTCTGGTCTTATAGTAAGCAAGGATTCTCTTAAAGATTCACCACTAATACCCATAGGCTTATAAAAACCTCTATTAAATAGGTGTCGCATGGTGATATACATGCGCTCAATGGCATTGGTGCTTTCTTGAGCTCTGGTGCGTGGTTCTACGTTGATTATAGGCATAAATGTTCTTTCGATGCAAAGATAATGTTATTAAGTCGCAGTTTACAGTCGCAGAATTTAGTTTTTAGTTTGGAGCTCTAGCTACAACGAGATATAGCCACAGTGCTCCGATTGCGTTTGTAGTTCTCCATCACAGTGAAAAAATGAATGAGGTATTTGATATACTCAAAACAATTTCTAAGATTCTAAAATAATCTTCTCCATAATATCTGCCATTTTACGGTCATTAGAAAGTCTGGGAAGTTTATTTTGCCCACCAAGTTTACCAATAGTTTTCATATACTCTTTAAAACCGTTTGCTGGTACCGGGGTGATTTTTAAAGGTTGGAGGATTTTTCCAGTTATTAAATCGTCGTAATAGGCGTTTTGCTTTCTCATTTGAAGATCTAGCACTTGCGATAATTGTTGGAGGTCTAGATCTGGATGATGACCAAATTCCACAAACCACTCGTGATAAGGCAGCGCGCTATCAGATGGATTTAATTGTGGAGCTACGGTAAATTCATTGATGATGATGTGCAACTCGTTAGAAGCGGCTTTTATAGCTTCTTCTACTTCTTTACCGATTACATGCTCTCCACTGGCGCTTATATAATGTTTGATGCGACCGGTTACCGTTACTCGATAGGGACTGGTGTTGGTAAAAGCAATGGTGTCTCCTATATTATAGGCCCACAATCCTGCTGAGGTAGAGATAATCATCACATAATTGATTCCTATTTCTACTTCTCCTATGGTGAATCTCGGTGCGTTTTCCTCTTGAAACTGATTTGCTGGAATAAACTCGTAGAAAATACCTGCATCGAGCAGCAAGAGCATTCCTTTCTCCTTTTGCTTGTCTTGATACGCAAAAAATCCTTCACTGGCTGGGAAAAGTTCGATACTGTCCACTTTGCGACCTATAAGCTGATGAAATTTTGCCCGATAAGGCTCAAAATTAACACCTCCGTAAATAAATAGATTAAAATCTGGAAACACCTCACCTACTCGCTTACCTGTGCGCTGTGCAATGCGCTCAAAATACATTTGTACCCAACTGGGGATTCCAGAAATAACGCTCATTTTTTCTGGTAAGGTCTCGTCGATAACTGCTTCTACTTTTGCTTCCCAATCTTCCATACAGTTGGTTTTCATAGAGGGCAATCTATTTTTCTGTAGGTAATTAGGAACATAATGAGCTACAATACCGCTCAATCTGCCGAGTTGAATGCCGTTTTTGGTCTCCATTTCTGGACTTCCTTGAAGAAATATCATTTTACCATCTACAAATTGTGAGTTCCCCGTTTCATGGATGTAACTTAAAATCGCATTACGTGCTGCTTTGATGTGTTCTGGCATTGACTCCTTAGTTAAAGGAATGTATTTTGCTCCACTGGTTGTTCCAGAGGTTTTGGCAAAATAAAGTGGCTTTCCTGGCCATAGAATGTCCTGCTCTCCTGCCACAACTCGATCCACAAACGGGCGTAGCTGTTCGTAATCTCTTACGGGAACGTTCTTTATGAAGTCTTTGTGTGTTTTGATACTGGAAAAGGAGTGCGCTTTTGCGAAAGCGGTTCCTCCAGCCGTTTTTAATAAATATTTAAAAACTCTGTCTTGTGAACCTACAGGATCTGTAACCCATTTTTTAGTTTTTCTATCAATGATTGTGGCAAAAACTTTTGCAGCGATTGACTTTAATGACATTTACTCAAAATTGATAAAGTTAGTAGGGTCTAATGGATAGCCGTCGCTCCAGATTTCAAAATGTAGGTGCGGCCCAGTGGTCAATTCACCCGTATTTCCCACGCTAGCGATTACTTCTCCTGCGAGAACCTTATCGTTTTGCTCTTTGTTAAGGTTTCCTGCGTGCTTATAAACAGTAATAAGTCCATAAGCGTGCTCTAGAAGCATGGTGTATCCAGTCTCTACACTCCAACTAGCAAAAACCACCGTGCCGTCTGCTGCCGCTTTAATAGGCGTTCCAGATGCCGCTGCTACGTCTACCGCATAATGTTTGATCTCTGTATCATAGTTTCCAGAAACAATTCCTTTTACTGGAGGAAAGAAAACTAGGTTCGTTTTAGCCTTTGCTCCAGTAATAACACTGTAACGATCTGCTTGTGCTACTTCTTCTCTAAGCAAACTGTCTTCCTTAATGGGTGTAAGATCTGGTAGTGCTAAGTTTGTTTCTACATTTGCAACACTGTCAATGCGCGCGTATTCTTCTGAAGTAATATCTCCATTAAGAAGCATTTTAATCCGCCCATAAAATTCTTGATTAATACGAGCTACTTGTCTTAAGGAGTCCGTTTTTTTAGTGAGTTCTATCGCTATTTTCTTAGTGGTAACGTCAGCATATCCGGGGATATACTCTCTGATGGGTGTAAATGCTATAAGTATAGTAGTTGCTGCTATCAACAAAACAGCGCTTATAAAAGTCAATACAAATACATTAAGCCTGTTTAATTTAAAACTAAAACGCTCTTCAAAGGTATCGTCATTAAGCACCACCATTCGATACTGATGAGTCAACTTGCTTTTTTGGTTTTTATTTTTTCTTGCCATTATAAACTAACATGAAACAAATATAATTAGTTTTTTAGGTATCAGGTAGGAAGTGATGCTTATATTTTCCGGCTGTCTTTTTTAGAGAATTATAGACTAAAGTTACAAATGAGTATCTGTTTGATTGCTTTGCTCTTAAAGTTACTGACTGAAGACAAAAGACTATAATACCACTTATATTTAACCTGCCAGCTATTGGTCCTTTTGCGGTCTAACTCTAATGAAGAAGCGGTCACTTACTATTTTACCTGCTTTACATATTTCAACTAAACATAGCGAAAGAACCACTTAAATTCTTGATTCCTAGCAGGTTTATAAAAATTTCCGTGCAGCAATCACTCTTATCTTTTACTCTACAGAGCAACTGATTCTGAACTTCACGAGAAAATGATGCCGTTTGATCTCCATTATACGCACTCTAGGGCTTCATATTATGATTTTCACTAGAGGCGATCTACTGGAATTGTTAAAGTACAAAGAACCGCAAACCATTGGGAATATGTGGTGTGCGTATACCTCCATACGTTTTGTAGAAAACCCAAACTTCCAAACCTATCAAAATGCCTCTGTCAAAGATTAACAGCCTAGATAGGTGTTGTTATATGGCTTGTTGTATATTTGTCCTCTATTAAAGAGCAAATCATGATAGCAAATTTCTTTTTGGCAATGCCAGGTTTATGGAGTATTATTCTCATAGTAGTTGTGATACTTCTCATCTTTGGAGGTAAAAAAATACCGGAATTGATGCGAGGTTTAGGTGGCGGTATCAAAGAATTTAAGGACGCTTCCAAAGAAGAAGATCCTAAAAAAGACGATGCCACGAACCTAGACAAGTAGTTGTCGTATCAAAATCAAAAAACCCGCATCATTTTAAAAATGATGCGGATTTTTTATGGGTTAAAGTTTGTCTTACTCTTTCTTCTTTTCCAAAAAATGAACACTCTTCAAAATCGCTTCTATCTCAAATAAATAGTCGCGCTGCTTGCTGCTAGGAGCACTCACATAACCTTCTATAATCAACCAGTTGTCTTTTTGTTTATTGTAAATCGCATAGTTGACAAAAGGTCCTGCAACAAACATGTCTTTGATTTCCCAAGTTCCCTTAGTTTCAAAAGCAAATTTTCCATCGATTTGACTTTCATTTACATAAGGAGAGAAAGCAGGTTCTGTCTGGAAAGGACCGCCATCTGTTAAGATCTTTGCCTTACCTATAGAATCACGCACCTTTACAATATCTAAAACAGTACTGTCGCTGCGTTTGATCCTATTGCGATCTACTTCATAGATCATTATATCCATCGTGCCCTCTTTGATATCTCTACGCAACCAGAAAAAATTATTGTCTAACTCACCATTATAAGTAGCAAAACGATAGGCACGTGGGACGATGATCTCAAAGCCAAAACGGTCTTTCAACCTGTCGGTATTCAAAGCTACTTTGTCCATAAGATACTGCTTGCGAGCTACCTCTCCTGTGTTGAAAATAGCGATCATGTCATCGGCATTTTCTGAAATGACTCTAGCGATGTCTTTTTTATCTTTTCCTCTTACCACAACTCCTAACTGTGGGTTTGCGTACAAATCTTTCTTCACACTCACACCGCTGCTGTCTGATTTCTTTAAGAACAAATAATTACGGGATTTTTTAAGCCTTCCCTCAAAAGCACTAGGCTTCACATGGTTAAGAGTAAACATGGGCTCTTCTCTTACAATACCATCTAATGGTCTAGCAAACTCTTTTCTCACGGCATCACCTAGCGGTCCATCCCAGTCGCTGTTTTCTATAACTATCAGTATGTCATTCAACCTTCCTGAGCTGTCTTGAACTACGACTACTTTATCATCACAACTTATAAAAGCAAGACCTACAGCAAGAATTAGATATAATTTATTCATATTTACTTTAATTTTAAGGTGGCACCTACTTTAAGGTTATCTGAAGCAGTAGGATTCATTTTGCGTATGCCTGCAATAGATATGCCATATTTATTAGCTATTTTCCACAAACTGTCACCGCTTTTTATATGATAGATAGCAGGTGTTTTACCCGTTGAGGAGCTCGATTGTATAACTGGATTTCTGGAATGAATGTAGAGCTTTTGCCCTATACGCAAGTTATTGCTCCTTAGGTTATTCCATCTCATTATCTGACTTACTCTTACGTTGTATGTATTGGCTATTTTACCTAGATAATCACCATTTTTCACTCGATATACGGTTCGGCTTTGTGCTTTAAAAAGTTCTGGAAGTGGTTTTTCAATTTTTTCAAATTCCGCTTTCGCGAAAGCGTACACAGCAGCTTCATTACTCACAAATTTTGCCGCATCACGTACCGGCAATCGCAAATTATAATTTTTTCCCTTCACTACTGGAATAATATCCAGCTTATAAGAAGGATTGTGAAACTGTATGACCTCCAGATCTTGGTCTGTAAATTGAGCCACATGTTCTAAAGAAATCATTCTTTTTACTCGAATCGTATCGGTAGCAATAGTTTTAAAAGTCGTTTGTTGCGGCTCAAAACCGTGCTCAGGCGCATATTTAAAAAGATACATCATCGCTTGAAAAGCTGGGACATAACCAGCCGTTTCTCGCGGAAGATAAGGTCTGATATTCCAATAATTCTTATACCCACCACTGCGACGTATCGCTTTATTTACATTCCCTGGACCAGAATTGTAAGCGGCTAAAACCAAATCCCAATCTCCATAGATTCTATAGAGACTGCGCATAAATTTACAAGCTGCTTGCGTTGATTTTATAGGATCCATGCGCTCATCTACATAAGAGTTCACTTCTAAGTCAAAACTGCGACCCGTAGTAAACATGAACTGCCACAATCCAGTTGCTCCTACGCGGCTCTTGATACGGGGCTCTAAGGCGCTTTCAATCACTGCGAGATACTTCATCTCCAGCGGTATGTCATACTGATCTAAATACGGCTCAAATAAGGGAAAATAATAATCACTCAGTGTCATCAAGCGTTCCATATAAACACGCTGGTAACTGAGCTTTTTATTGATCAGTTTTTCTAAAATAGGATTGTAATCAATTTGAAAAGGAGTGCTTTCGTTAATGGTCGCCAGTCGTGCTTTGAGCGTATCCGTTGGAAGCGTTTGTTTTACCGTTTCACTATAATCCATTTGCACAATTTCTTTATACATATAATCATATAAGTCATTGTTATAAAGCTCCTTAAGAAGTTTTTTATCCAGCTCATCTACTATTGGATATACTTTTAATGGAATTCCTGAAAGAGTCGTGTCCCGAGAGATTTCCTGAATAGGAATTTCTAGTACCACACCTGTT
>NZ_JBLIGN010000055.1:0-19149 GCF_047636915.1 Nonlabens sp.
AAAACAAGCCGCGCTAGGAGGCAGGATATTGACAGGCGTAGATTATGATCCTACTTCTGGAATTTATAATCCAGCCACTATAAATGCTAAAATGGACCATCAATTACAAGTTAATTATGTAAATTATTTAGGCGATGTGAACTATGGAACAGCTAGCTATGCCTACACTTGGGACAGACACGTGCAGACGTTTCATGCTGGAGTGACCTATTTGAACTACGGAAAATTTGATGGCTATGATGAACAGGGAAATGCTACTGGAGAATTTGGCGGTAATGAAGTTGCTGTTTCTATGGGGTACAGCTATAACATTCCATGGTCAGACTTTTATGTAGGAGCCAACTTGAAATTGATTTCTTCTAAGCTGGATATTTACACCTCCTTTGGTGGAGCGATAGATTTAGGAATGTTGTATTATAATGAAGACAAAGCAATAAGAGCAGCTTTGGTGGTGCGCAATTTAGGAACACAATTCACGCCTTATGATGAGATTTATGAAGATTTACCTTTAGAGATATCGGCGGGGTTTTCAAATACGATGAAGAATCTTCCTTTGCGGTTACATGTAACCTTAGAAAACCTGCAACAATGGAACATAGCATTCTCAAACGATGCCAATGCACAAACAGACCTTGACGGAAATGTGACTGAAGAAAAACCTAGTTTCTTTAACAATGCACTACGGCATACGGTTTTAGGGTTAGAGATTTTTCCGGAGCAAATTTTTGAAGTGCGATTGGGGTATAGTTTTAGAAGAGCAGAGGAATTGCGTATTGAAAACACGAGGGCTTTTTCAGGTGTTAGCGCTGGTTTTTCCTTGAAGATGAATAACTTGCGTTTTAGCTATACACATGCGAGATACACACTGGCGGCACATACAAGTCTTTTTGGAGTCAATATAAATTTACAATAAATGAGTAAGAAAATTACCATCGCCATTGACGGACATTCCAGTACGGGTAAAAGTACGGCTGCAAAACAACTGGCTGTAAAATTGCAATATGTTTACGTGGACACAGGAGCGATGTATAGAGCGGTTTCTTATTACGCTTTAAGCCATAAATTAATAGAGTCAGGGATCTTAGATAGTAAAAAGTTAGTCGAATCTTTATCAGACGTTAAGATTAGTTTTAAATACAACAAAGAAACAGACAGCGCAGACGTTTATCTGGACAATGAGAATATAGAAAAGCAAATCCGCACATTAGAAATAAGCAGTATAGTAAGTAAAGTTGCCGAAATTTCTGAAGTACGTGCTCAACTTGTAGAGCAACAAAAAGCGATGGGTGCGAAGAAAGGAATTGTTATGGATGGACGTGATATAGGCAGTGTCGTTTTCCCAGACGCAGAGCTTAAAGTATTTATGACCGCAGTGCCAGAAGTACGCGCTCAAAGGCGTTATGCAGAGTTACTAGAAACAGGCGAAGATGTTTCTCTTGATCAGGTGCTTAAAAATGTAGTGGAAAGAGATCATATCGATTCCACGAGAGAAGACAGTCCGCTGGTACAGCTGCCAGAAGCGAAATTGTTAGATACTTCTGATATGACAAGGGAAGAGCAATTTGAATTATTAGTTTCTTGGGCTGAGGAAGCTATAGAGAGCAACTAAGTGGAGTTCTTGAATTTCTGCATTTGATGCGGAATCTATCGGAGCCTTTCTTGATTTATTTGAAGATCGGCATATTAAAAGAAAACATGTCAAGACAAATACTTCGCATGTTGTTAATTGCTTCTTACATATATGATGCTACCTTTACAGGTGGTTGTTGAGATTCATTCCTCTTCCCAAGACCTTTTATTTTAAGGGTATTACTTCCTCCAGGTGGAACAGTTGTCGTTTGGATATTTAATTCTGCAACTTGACCAGATAAGGTGTGCATATCAGTAGTGTTAGGTCTGGATTTTATAGTAGTAGTGGAGTAAATGCTAGTTGCAACCCTGCTTTTCACAGGTTTCGCGGTTCTGTATCCCTTAACTACCACTTGATCCAAGCTCGTAGTAAGAGGTATATAATAAGCGTCTTATTGCCAACCACAATTTCATGAGTATCCTATCCAGAATAGTTAATGACCAGCGTATTTTCTGGTTGCGCTTCTACTTGATAGTTTCCGCCAAAATCTGTTGCGGTATCTGTGTTTGTTTTTTTACAGAAAGAATAGCTCCTAAATAGCCGCCATCGGGGCCTGTTATTTTACCGTTATAGTTTTGTCAAGACAGCCTACACTACATACTGTAATAGCTTTAAAAAGCAGTATTTTTTTATGATTTTGGTTTTTAAATTCATTTAAAACTACTTTTATAAAAGAGATTTAAAAAGCAGTGATGAGGAAAGAGGCTTTTTGAACTAGTGAAAGATATTACAGGCTTTTGAGGTAGGTTGTTATTCTGCTTTCGCAAAAGCGGAATAGTCTTTCATATTTTTGAATATATTTGAATAGGAAAGCATGAAAAAAAAACGTATTTTTGCAAACCCAAATCGAGAATAAGGAAACCGGTTGGGAATGAAAAATTTATAAATCACTCTTCTAAGGAAGTTCTTTTAGTTTCCACGCCTCTTTAGAATACAAATTTTAATCAGCAAACCTATTATGGCTGAAGAAACAAACAAACAAGAACTTGAAGCTGCAAAAGATGTTGCATCTGATACTCAAGTTCAAGAACAAGTAGAACAAGCACCTGCACAACCTACTTCCCCACAACAAGTTGATCCTACTGAATTCCTAGACACTTTTGACTGGGAACGCTATAGTGAAGGAATCGAAAAGGTTGATGAGGCTCAATTAAAGGCATTTGAAAAATTAGTATCTGACAACTTTGTTGACACAATAGATACGGATGTTATTGAAGGTATAGTAATCAAAATCACGGATCGTGATGCTATCATTGATATCAATGCAAAATCTGAAGGTGTTATTTCTCTTAACGAATTTCGTTACAACCAAAACCTTAAAGAAGGTGATAAGGTAGAAGTTCTTGTAGATGTACGGGAAGATGCGACAGGACAGTTGATCCTTTCTCACCGTAAAGCACGTCTTATCAAGGCATGGGAACGCGTTAATACGGCACATGACACTGGCGAGATCGTAAATGGTTACGTTAAATGTCGTACGAAAGGTGGTATGATCGTAGATGTATTCGGTATCGAAGCATTCTTACCAGGTTCACAAATTGATGTGAAGCCTATTCGTGATTACGATCAGTACGTGGATAAAACAATGGAATTTAAGGTGGTGAAAATCAACCACGAATTCAAAAACGTTGTTGTATCTCATAAAGCACTTATCGAAGCAGATATTGAAGAGCAGAAGAAAGAGATTATTTCTCGTCTAGAAAAAGGACAGGTACTTGAAGGTGTTGTAAAAAACATAACTTCTTACGGTGTATTTGTTGATCTAGGTGGTGTAGATGGATTGGTGCACATTACGGACCTTTCTTGGTCACGTATCAATCATCCTAACGAGATTGTAGAACTAGACCAAACACTTAACGTTGTAATTCTTGACTTTGACGAAGATAAGTCTCGCATCCAGTTAGGTCTTAAGCAGCTAGAAGCTCATCCATGGGAAGCGCTTTCTGACAAGATCAAAACAGGAGACAAGGTTAAAGGAAAAGTAGTGGTAATCGCAGATTACGGTGCATTTGTAGAGGTAGAAGAAGGAGTTGAAGGACTTGTTCACGTATCTGAAATGTCATGGTCTACGCACTTAAGAAGTGCTGGTGACTTTGTAAAAGTAGGAGATATTATTGATGCTGAGGTACTTACAATTGATAGAGAAGATCGCAAGATGTCTCTTGGTATGAAGCAACTTCACCCAGATCCATGGACAGACATTACTACGAAGTATCCTGTAAGTTCACGTCATTCTGGTACGGTAAGAAACTTTACTAATTTCGGTGTATTTGTAGAACTTGAAGAAGGAGTAGATGGATTAATTTACATTTCTGATCTTTCTTGGACTAAGAAAGTGAAGCACCCATCAGAATTTTGTGCTGTTGGAGATACCTTAGAAGTAGTGGTTCTAGAACTAGATGTTGAAGGACGTAAATTATCACTTGGACATAAGCAAACTATGCCTAATCCATGGGATAAATACGAAGCTGAATTCGGCGTAGGAACGACTCATGATATTGAAATTACAGAAACTGTAGACAAAGGTGCTGTAGTCAACTTTAATGAAGATATCTCTGTATTCATCCCAACACGTCACTTAGAAAAAGAAGACGGTTCTAAATTGAAAAAAGGTGAGAAGGCGCAAATCCAGATCATTGAATTCAACAAAGAATTTAAGCGTGTAGTAGGTTCTCATATGATTCTTCACAAGGAAGAAGAAGCTAAGAATGTACAACAAGCAGCTGTTAAAGCTCAAGAGGAATCTAAACCTACTTTAGGTGACGCTAACACTAAGCTACAGGCTCTTAAAGATAGAATGGAAGGAAAGAAATAATCACTTTTCTCTTGTTTAAAATCCCTTATCGGTTTACCGATAAGGGATTTTTTTATGCCTCTATTTTAAAGCGCTTCTAAGGTTACCTGTATGTGAGACTAATAGAGTATTTAAAAACAGCGTGCGCACCGCCTTTTGTTCAGCTTCTTTTTTTGTTCAAAGAAGGCCGTCCTTATGAAGGCAATTAGTATGTGTTCCATGAAATGCTGTATGCTTTGATTCTTAATATTTTAGCATTCTCGCTTTCGCGAAAGCGGAACAGCCATCCATAACAGAGATGTACTAATAAACTTCAATGATATAGCAGTAGATGGCAGCAACTAGTAGAAATAGAGACTGGAGCAACTGCTTGCCTTTTTGTTTTGGTTGCGAGTGTTAAAATAACTGATTAAGATAAGGATACAGAATAAACAAAATGCACTATGGAAATATGCTGTGCTGCGAGGGAGAATAAAAGCGAATGCTATTTCTTAATGGTTAAAAAGAAAATAAGTGTGAAGGATAATAAAATTCATTAATTTAAATTCAAACTTTAATCAAACACCAAAATACTTATCTTTGCCTATATATGGGTCAATATTGCCACTACATTTCTGAAATTAAATTGGTTTCATGAGTCAAAAACTACTTCTCGATGCCGCAGCTTTGGATATTATTCTTCACAGGCTTGCTTGCCAACTAGTTGAAAATCACACTACTTTTGAAAACACAGCTTTAGTAGGATTACAGCCTAGAGGTGGGTTTTTATTAAATCGTCTTGCTCAAATCCTTAATACTAATTATAAAATAAAGAATCTTAAAACAGGATTGTTAGATATTACTTTTTACCGTGATGATTTTAGAAGAAATGAAGAACCTTTAAAAGCAAATTCTACAGAGATTGATTTTCTTGTAGAGAATAAGCGTGTGGTCATTGTGGACGACGTTCTTTATACAGGAAGAAGCATACGTGCCGCACTTACAGCTTTACAATCTTTTGGGAGACCAGATACCATTGAATTACTGACTCTTATAGACCGGAGGTTTTCTAGACACTTACCTATACAGCCCGATTATAATGGACGTCAAGTAGACGCTATCAATAATCAAAAAGTAAAAGTACTCTGGAAAGAGAATGGAGGAGAAGATGCTGTTTACCTTATAAAAAATGAAGACCAATGAGTGAATTGAGTGTCGATAATGTTTTAGGTATTAAATACCTTACCGTAGAGGATATCAACCTGATTCACAAAACGGCAGACCAGTTTAAAGAAATTATCAACAGGCCTATTAAAAAAGTGCCTTCTTTAAGAGATATTACCATTGCCAACCTTTTCTTTGAGAATTCGACAAGAACTAAACTTTCCTTTGAATTAGCTGAAAAACGCCTAAGTGCTGATGTGATTAACTTTAGTGCCGCACAAAGCTCTGTAAAGAAAGGAGAGACGCTTGTGGATACCGTAAATAATATTCTCGCCATGAAAGTGGATATAGTTGTAATGAGACATCCTCATCCTGGAGCTGGGGTTTTTCTATCTAAACACGTCAATGCAAGAATCGTAAATGCAGGAGATGGCGCGCACGAGCATCCTACCCAAGCTTTGTTAGATAGTTACTCTATTAGGGAGAAGCTAGGAAGTCTTAAAGGTAAAAAGGTAGTTATAGTCGGAGATATTTTACACAGCCGCGTGGCGCTTTCTAATATCTACTGTTTAAAAAAATTAGGAGCCGAAGTAATGGTATGTGGCCCGGCTACTTTACTACCTAAGCATATTGAATCTTTAGGAGTTAAGGTAGAGCTCAACCTTAAAAAGGCTTTAGAGTGGTGTGATGTAGCAAATATGCTGCGCGTACAGAATGAGCGCATGGATATTTCTTATTTCCCTAGTGTGAGAGAATATGTGCAACAGTATGGGGTGAATAAAGAGTTGCTGGACAGTCTTAAAAAAGACATTGTTATCATGCATCCCGGACCTATCAATAGAGGTGTAGAAATAACAAGCGACGTAGCAGATTCTGATCAGGCAATTATCTTGAATCAGGTAGAAAACGGTGTTGCCATTAGAATGGCAGTCTTGTATCTGGTCGCTGCAAAAATTAGAAGAAATGATTAGTAAAGAAAATAACAAGTACCTACTATTAAAAGATGAGCAAGATGATATTAAGGATTTTGCTGCCTTTTTAGACAGGATTTATGATCAGTTCAAAGGAAAGAATCTGATCATAGATTTGTTAGCATACGATAAAGCCTCTTTAATGGACTTGATCTCTTTTCTAGGGTTGAGCAATAGACACAGAGTTGCAAAACAATCTTTTGTTATGGTGAATACCGCTCTTTCTAGAGATGAAATCCCCGATGAATTATTAATCGTTCCTACGATTCACGAAGCAGAAGATCTGATTGATATGGAAGAAATCGAACGCGATTTAGGGTTTTAACTGGACGTCATACCTCTGCATAGCGGTATCGTTTTCCACTATCGCGAACTACAAATTTCCACGGAGCAATTGAAAACTATAATTGAATACTGTGACTAAAGCGCTACTTTTATATTCCAAAAAATATTTTATTTGAAACTAACTATACTCGGTTGCCACAGTGCTACACCACGAGATAACGCCAGACCTACAGCTCAGGTTTTGGAAATGAAAGGGCATTTATTTCTCATTGATTGTGGTGAAGGAACACAGATGGCATTGCGTAAAAACAGCATCAAATTTTCACGTATCAAGCACATTTTTATTTCACACCTCCATGGCGATCATGTTTATGGATTGATAGGCTTGATCTCTACCTTTTGCCTGTTAAGTCGAGAGTCTGAGTTGACGATCTATGGGCCTAAAGGAATTAAAGAGTTGATTTTATTACAATTAAAATTAGCTAAGGTATATACATCTTATGACTTACGCTTTCGCGAAAGCGTAGAAAACATCCCACAGGTCTTACTAGAAGATGATTCCTTGACCGTAACCACTATCCCACTGGAGCACCGCGTATTTACACAGGGCTTTCTATTTCAAGAAAAGCCTGGCGACAAACGCTTAGATATAGTAGCTTGTGAAGAGTACGGAATCGATCATGCCTATTACCGCAAGATCAAGCAAGGACATGATTTTACCTTAGATAATGGCGAGGTAATTTCTAATGAAGAGCTGACTATCAATGACGGTACTTCTAAAAGCTATGCCTTTTGCAGCGATACGGTTTACAAAGAGGATATGGTACCGCAAATAACTAGGGTTACCGCTTTATATCATGAAAGCACCTTTTTGAAATCACATGAGCATCTTTGTGAAAGAACAAAACACAGTACCGCAGCACAAGCGGCAACTATAGCTTTAAAAGCAAAAGTAGGTACCCTTATACTAGGACATTATTCTTCTCGCTACGGCGATTATGAATTGTTTAGAACAGAAGCGAAAGAAATCTTTGAGAATACAGAACTGGCGATGGATGGAAAGGTATTTGAGTTTTAGAAATTTTCCCAAAGGATATTTCTGTATCCGTTAATAATAAAACATAAAATACAGAGTTTTTTTATTGTGGCTTTCATAGGCTGTTGTTCGTCTCCTATAGACGAAAATTGGGGGACAAAAAAGATGAATACCTTTTTTACAGAAGAAAAGCTCAACGATATTTACAATTTAGTTAGCTGTTCCATAGGAAAGTTTGTGACGATCCAGACGATCTAGTCGGTTACAAACTTTTATCAAATCAATAATGATGATGTAGTTACTTCTACTTTTCAATGGTTGGATCAAGATGTCTTTGTAGCCATTGATCAATTTATTCAAAAGCACCCTAAGACCATTTGGCAAATGGGTAAATCACATTATTATGATTTGGATAAGGACATATGGTTGGCTCAAATCACACTTGAAACCAAAATTACGTTCCTATATAAGTCCATACCTCAGGATTTTGACATCTTAGCGTCTAGTGAAAAGGAGATCATAGAAGCTGGGATATGGAGTGGAGAAGGTGGTCTATTTTAAGAGGCTATATATTCTGAATTCGATAAAAATACGTTGAGGCGACATGATATTAATCTTTTAATTGCTGTAGATGCTTTAGGAGCTTTTTATAATATTCAGCTAGAATTAGAGCACGGTTGCGACAGGTTTAAGCCTATTAAAATTAATTTTGGGGCACTGTACTAATGAACAAAGCCCCATCGCAAGATGGGGCTTTGTTATAAGCTTTTGTTTCTCTAAAAAAAAACTATATTTTCTTCATTTGATCCTTCATCATTTTGATCTGATCTTTCAGCATCCCGTGTTTGTCTAGTTTTTTAGCCTCGCTCAATAGCATGGTAGCTTCCCGTTTGCGGCGTTTCATCATAGAAATACCCGCAAGGTTGAGTTTTGCAACCGCAATATCTTGATCCATACTCAGTCCTAAAGAAAGTGCTTTCTTAAAGTATTTTTCTGCTTTGGTCATGTTTTCTTGGGAGATCATCAATCCGTGTAAATAGTTGTAATAGCCTTGTTGTTTTTTAACGAGAGCTGCTTCTGGGTTAGAGATCTTATCCAGCCATTTTTTAGCACCTGGAAAATCTTGCTTTCTCAAACGCATAAAAGCGAGAAGAATCATCTCATTTTTAAAATAAAGGAAAATAAATATTCCAGAAAAGAGAATTAGAAATATTCCAGTAAGAATTTCGTTTCTGGTAATTTGATATATGGCATAAGCTACAATTAATGCAGTAATAACCAGTTTGATGTTTTTGTTAAACATGATAAGGTTTGTTGTTAAAGTCTGCAAAGATACGATTTTAGTCAGTTCGCAGTCACAGACAAGGTCACAGTTTTTCGTTCAATAATCCAAAAAATTTGCTAGAACAAATGATCAGTGTTCCCTTTGTTTTAGCAAAGTTTAGAATGTATTTTATCTTCCAGCACCGCAGCGCTGCTATTCTTACTTCGACAAAAGCGCAGCAAATGGCACCCATTTGTCCAAAGGAGAAACATCTAGTAGTTTTCATTAAATTATTTTGGTTTATCAGTCGATTCTCTAGAATCGGTTATAAGTGGCTACATTCAGCATAGGACTTGTCGTTTTATAAAGTTTGTTTCTGATTTTTATAATAAGTGACACGAGGTTCGTCATAAAATTTGTACGGAATCTAATAATCATTCTCATGATTAGAACAAATCCGCATTCCAGTAAGTTCCTTAGCTATATGGGCTGCAGGGAGTATACTGAAATGGAAAGAGATTGTTGAGATTTACCGAGACTCTAAAGGGTTTTATATGATCTTAAACTTTATCTAAAGTATGTTATCCCATAGATTGCCTATCAAATTGGAACAAAAAATAACAATAGCCCCTCTTGATAGGTTTCTTGATATCTAACTTATTTCTACAGGTACATAACTAAAAATAAATTCAAAAAAAATACATTTCTTATTGTATGTAATATAAGAGTTGCTATATTTGCAGCCGATTAAAAATTAAGGTTTTTAGGCCTTTTTACATACAGACACAGATTTCAAGCTATGGCACAGAAAAGAACATACCAACCAAGTAAAAGAAAAAGAAGAAATAAGCACGGTTTTAGAGAGCGAATGGCATCTGCAAACGGTCGCAAGGTTCTTTCACGTCGCAGAGCAAAAGGACGTAAGAAATTATCTGTATCTACAGAAAGAAGACATAAGAGATAATGGTTTATCTTTAAATTATATATGAGGCGTTAATTCTATAGAATTGACGCCTTTTTTTTGCACCCAAAAATCACGATATTTAAGCCCTTATAATTCACACCAAAATGCCAAAAAGAAAAGACCTCAAATCCATTTTATTAATAGGTAGTGGACCGATTATCATTGGTCAGGCATGTGAGTTCGATTATGCAGGTTCCCAAGCACTCAGATCTTTAAGAGAAGAAGGTGTTGAAACCATATTGATCAACTCAAACCCTGCAACCATCATGACTGATCCAAGTATGGCAGATCATGTGTACCTCTTGCCGCTCACGACAAAGTCATTGAAAAAAATACTAGCTGAGCATCCACAAATTGATGCGGTTCTACCGACTATGGGTGGACAGACCGCACTTAATCTTTGTATAGAAGCAGATGAGAAAGGAATCTGGGAGGACAATAAAGTAGAAATCATAGGCGTGGACATCGATGCCATTCATGTTACCGAAGATCGCGACAAGTTCAAAGCTTTGATGGTAAAAATAGGCGTGCCTGTTGCTCCATCGGCTACCGCAAAGTCCTTTTTGAAAGGTAAAGAAATCGCTCAGGAGTTTGGTTTTCCACTCGTGATACGTCCTTCGTTTACTCTAGGTGGTTTCGGAGCCAGTTTGGTACATACAGAAGATCAATTTGAAGAATTATTGACTCGTGGTCTTGAAGCATCACCTATACATGAGGTTTTGATTGACAAGGCTTTAATGGGGTGGAAAGAATACGAATTAGAATTATTAAGGGACGATAATGATAATGTGGTTATCATCTGTACGATAGAAAATATGGATCCTATGGGAATCCATACGGGAGATTCCATTACGGTAGCACCTGCGATGACTCTATCAGATCGCACCTATCAAAAGATGCGGGACATGGCGATTCACATGATGCGCAGTATAGGAGAATTTGCCGGTGGTTGTAATGTGCAATTTGCGGTAAGTCCAGACGAAGAAGAAAATATCATCGCGATAGAGATCAATCCGAGAGTAAGTCGTTCTAGTGCATTGGCCTCAAAAGCGACCGGTTATCCAATTGCAAAAATAGCTTCTAAATTGGCTATAGGCTATACGCTAGATGAATTAGATAATCAAATTACCAAATCTACAAGTGCTCTTTTTGAGCCTACTTTAGATTATGTAATTGTAAAAATACCACGTTGGAATTTTGATAAGTTTGAAGGAGCTGACCGCACGTTAGGCCTTCAAATGAAGTCGGTAGGTGAAGTGATGGGAATAGGTCGTTCTTTCCAAGAAGCCCTTCATAAAGCTACACAGTCGCTAGAAATTAAGCGCAATGGTCTAGGAGCAGACGGGAAAGGCTATACAGATTACAATCAAGTGATTGAAAAATTAACTAACGCGAGTTGGGATCGGGTGTTTGCTATCTACGATGCCGTGGTTATGGGCATCTCATTGGATCGCATTCACGAGATCACCAGAATCGATATGTGGTATTTGAAGCAGTTTGAAGAACTCTACTTATTAGAAAAAGAAATCGGAAAGTTTGATGTAGGCACGCTTTCGCGAAAGCTACTATTAGAAGCTAAACAAAAAGGCTTTGCAGACCGTCAGATCGCTCATATGTTGGGATGTCTCGAGTCCGAGGTGTACAATTTACGGGAAGAGATGAATATAAACCGAGTGTATAAACTCGTGGATACTTGTGCGGCAGAGTTTACAGCAAAAACACCTTATTATTATTCGACTTTTGAGGCAGATATAGAAACGGCAGACGGAAAGCGATACGTACAAAATGAAAGTGTTGTTTCTGACAAGAAAAAGGTCATCGTCTTAGGTTCTGGTCCCAATCGCATAGGACAGGGAATTGAATTTGATTACTGCTGTGTTCATGGGGTTTATGCCGCACAGGAATGTGGGTACGAAACCATCATGATCAACTGCAATCCAGAAACAGTTTCTACCGATTTTGATACGGCAGATAAATTGTACTTTGAGCCTGTTTTTTGGGAACATATTTATGATATCATACGTCATGAAAAGCCAGAAGGAGTGATCGTACAATTAGGTGGACAGACTGCTTTAAAGCTAGCCGAAAAACTAGATCGCTACGGTATTAAAATTTTAGGAACGAGTTATAAAGCCTTGGATCTTGCTGAAGATCGCGGTTTGTTCTCAAAATTATTATTGGAAAATGACATTCCTTTTCCAGAATTTGCAACAGCAACTACACCAGCTGAGGCACTTGTAGCCGCAGAGCATCTTGATTTCCCTATTTTAGTAAGACCTTCTTATGTATTGGGCGGTCAAGGAATGAAGATTGTAATCAACAAAGACGAGCTCGAAGAGCACGTGGTAGATATTTTAAGAAAAATACCTAATAACGTGTTGTTGCTCGATCATTATTTAGATGGAGCTATAGAGGCAGAGGCAGATGCGATTTGTGATGGAGAGAATATCTACATTATCGGTATTATGGAGCATATAGAGCCTTGTGGAGTGCATTCGGGAGATTCTAATGCATTGCTACCACCGTTCACTTTAGGGGACTTAGTTATGCAGCAAATTAAGGACCACACGAAGAAGATTGCTTTAGCATTACAAACCGTAGGCTTGATCAATATCCAGTTTGCGGTTAAGGATGATATGGTGTATATCATTGAAGCAAATCCGAGAGCATCTCGTACCGTGCCATTTATCGCCAAAGCTTATAAAGAACCCTACGTAAACTATGCTACCAAAGTAATGTTGGGGCACAATAAGGTGACTGATTTTGATTTCAAACCACAGCTAGAAGGCTATGCGATTAAACAACCGGTCTTCTCTTTTAATAAATTCCCCAATGTGGACAAGCGTCTAGGACCAGAAATGAAATCTACTGGAGAAAGCATTTTGTTTATAGATGACTTAAAAGACGACGAGTTTTATGACTTGTACGCGAGAAGAAGAATGTATTTGAGCAAGTAAAATTTCATTTTCTGCGCTTGATGCAGCATGTATTGGTGCTTATCTCGATCTGTGTTGAAATCATGTTTTATCTCGATATTCCATAGTGTTCGATTGGTCGAGACAGACAATTTAAAATAAAATATAAGCCCTAAAAGTTATAAATTTTTAGGGCTTTTTAGTTTTCAGGTTTTGCTTTCGCTTACCCGAAAGAGGAATTAGAATATTCACTATCTTTAAAGTAAGTATTTTTCTTGTTTAGATAAAGACGTTTTAACGCAGCCTAGAAGCTGTGAAGATGAATTGAAAAGTTGGATTAAAGGATGATCTATTCCAATTATTTCTTTTTACAAAGTCCTTAATAAAAGAGTTTATGTCGTTTTAGAACTCATATGGTTTTACTTTTTAAGCCTGTCATGGTTTGATGAGTTGGAGCCCGTATTTTCTAATCAGGTATGCCATCAATAAAAAGGATGGATTTTATTTAATTTTAATAGCCTTGGGAATAAGGCCTGCATTTCTGATAAAATTTAGGAATATGTGGACGTGTTTTCTCAGAGAATAACCAGTTGCTATTTATCAAGACTTAAGGTGGATAATGAAAGCTTTTATGACACCAAAAAACACCCAATGACCTGCCCATGTGATCCAAATAATACGTACGAAAATTGCTGTTCCATCGCCCACAAGAACATTAAGGCGGTTAAAACGGCTCATCAATTAATGCGTTCTCGATACAGCGCTTTTGTCATGGGAAATATAGATTATCTACAACGCAGTCATCACAGCACACAACGTCCAAGTAGAAAAGAAGCTCTTGAGATAGAGCAGTGGTCTAAAACTGTCAAATGGCTGGAATTAGAAATAGTACAAACTACCCTTGGCGTAGAAAAGGATTTTATGGGCACCGTTGAGTTTAAGGCTTTTTATATAGAAAATAATCAGGAAGAGGTTCTACACGAACATTCCAGATTTTGCAAGGAAAACGGTCATTGGGTATATGTAGACGCCATCTAAAAATAAGTAGTTACTAGGAGTTTGTTCTATGATGCTTTTCTGCTGTTGCTCACATGGCTGAAAGGGAATGCTACAAACCTCTATACCAGTTGTTATTCAGGGAAACATTATAGAAACTATTCTTAATGATATTATGCGCTCCAATCATAAAAAAAAACTGACAAAGCATCTATCCATATGTGATGATAAATTATTATTGATTAGATATATAATCCATTATCCAAGGATTGTATTTGTTAATTTTAGCAATGCCTACAATGTGTTCTTAATAGTTTAATAGAAAGATGGTCGGCAACAAATAAGAAACAGAAAATTACTAAAAAGGAAATATGTACCTTAACTATTAACAAGGGAATTTTTTAGTTATAGGTGATTCAAATAAGTTAACTGTAAAATATACGTCTGGAAATCTCAGCTTTTCTAAATAACGTTATGCTGTTTTTTTACGAATTATCGCAAGGAAAATATTTTTTTTATGATGGTTTTGAATGTTTAAAAGAGAAAAAAGCCAAAAGTATTTATTCTTTCTTTTCCTTAATTTCATATAAAACTTCGCTTGTTAAGGTAAACCGTAAAGTGATTTTAAATTTTTTATGTACCTTTAAGTACAGAATTAGTAACGTGGAACAATTTGAATATTTGACTCGGACCTAACTTATAATAATCCTTGCACATTTTCATTACTTGTTTTATTTACTAAATGAGGTCACTAAACACTCCAATAATTACAATAAAAAGTCACGTTTGATTAGGATAAAATAGCAACCTGAGATAAAACACGATAGGACTTCATAAAAATAAAAAAGGAGACAATAAATAAGCCTTTTAGCATTTAATTTCCCCGCCACACTTTACCATATTAAAAGAATATTTAATACCATTTATATGATACTAGCGGAGTGCGTCAATATTTTTTTAGATCAAAGCAAAAATATGTTTTGGGTGGTTGATCTAGATTTTCGATTGATTTATGCAAATAAAGCCTTTTTAAGTTCAACTAAAGAAATAACTGGAATTGAAAAAAAACTCAATGAATCTGCTATTAGGGAAGGTTTTGGTGAAGGATATATTAAAAAGTGGAAGGCTTATTATTCCCGTTCTCTTCAAGGAGAATACTTTGAAATAGAAGAGCATTATTACAATCCAGTATTAAATAAATTCCAATACACTCAAGAAACCTTTGAACCGTTAAGAGCAGAAGACGACAAAATTTTTGCAGTAAGTTGTCAATCCAAGGACATTACGCACTTGGCAAACCAACGATTTGAAGTGAATCAATTAATGAATGCTTCTTTAGATGTTTTTTGCACTATCGATCTTGAGGGTAATTTTGTATACGTAAGCGCTTCTGCCATAAGTCACTGGGGATATACGCCCGAAGAGTTAATTGGTACAAGGTATCTGAATTTGATTTTAGAAGAGGATATCTCTAAAACAAATCAGATAACGGCTGCTTTACTTAAAGGAGAGGATGTCAAATATTTTTTTAATCGCTACAAAAAAAAAGATGGGAATATTGCCTGTAATTTATGGTTTGCAACTTGGGATGAAAAAACCAAATTCCTGCATTGTGTAGTTAGAGACGGTAAACATAAAAACGAACAAGAAGAAAAAGTCTTCCACATCGAACAACGATTTAAGGCTTTGATTCAAGAAGGTTCTGACCTTATTAGTATCGTAGACATAGAAGGAAACTATATATATAAAAGCTCCATAAGCAGTAAAGCACTTGGCATTTCATTAGACAAGGAGGATGGTGGAAATTCATTTGAGTCTATTCATCCAGATGATGCTGAATGGGTGCGTAGTAGTTTACAAAAAGTAGTTACTGAAAATAGGGTCCTTACAGATCCCTATCGTTTTCAAGACTATAAAAAGGAATGGCGGTGGATGGAAACAGTGTTGACTAATAGGTTAAATACTCCTTCGGTAAACGGTATCGTAGCCAATTCGAGAGATATCACAGATAAAATGGAAGAAAAGCGGCAGCTAAAATTATTAGAAAGCGTGGTCACACATGCTAAAGACGCCGTTTTGATTACCGAAGCTGAACTACTTGATGCCCCGGGTCCTAAAGTCATTTTTATAAATGAAGCTTTCACAAAAATGACCGGTTATACTGCGGAAGATATAATTGGGAAAACACCACGAATACTTCAAGGACCAAAATCAGACCGAAAGGAATTGGATAGACTAAATCGTGCGCTCAAAAACAGGGAATCTTGTGAGATTACTATTATTAATTACAAGAAAAATAGAGAGGAATTTTGGGTGAACCTGAGTATATCCCCAGTTTCAAATCAAAAAGGTATTTATACGCATATCATTGCCATCCAGCGAGATGTAACTGAAGATATGAAATTAAAAGAATTAAATCGTCAAGTAAGCGAACTCGCTAAAATTGGGAACTGGGAAGTAGATTTAGTTCAACAAAGACTCTTTTGGGCAGAAGAAATCCATAAAATACATGAGACAGATCCGGAAGCATTTACCCCAAGCCTGGAAACAGCTATCAATTTTTATAGAAAAGATTTTCGGGATATGGTACATTCAACTCTTGAAAAAGGTATGTTAAGTGGTGGATCTTATCATTTCGAAGCGGTTATAGTCACAGCAAAAAACAAGGAGATATGGGTAAGAGCTAATACAAATACGGAAATAGTAGATGGCAAATGCATTCGCTTATATGGAAGTATTCAAGATATTACCGATCGTAAAGAAGCAGAAAGAATACTTTTGTTCGCTAATGAACGATTCGAAAAGGTAACCGAAGCGACCAAAGATGTTATATGGGACTGGAATATTATAAATAATACCTTCTACCATTCTAAAGCTATTGAACGTTTCTTTAGAGTAAAAACATTAAACTCATCTTCAAAGATCGATGTATGGATGGATCAATTTCATCCCGATGATATTGATAAAGTTCGAAGAAGTCTAGAGACAGCAATTGCTGACAAAACATGCGCTCGATGGGAGCAAGAATACAGGTTATTTGATGACCAAGGAAAAATAATTCACGTCTCAGATCGAAGCGTACTTGTTAGAGATGAAAAAGGAAAAGCCGTTCGTATGGTAGGTGCTATGACCAATATAACTGATCAGAAAGCCATGGATTCAAAATTAAGCAACCTTAATACATCTCTACAGATCCAGCGTAAAGATCTTAAGATTAGAAATAAAGCTTTAAAAAAAATTGCTTGGACACAATCTCATGTTGTTCGCGCACCACTTTCTAGGATATTAGGCATTATAAATTTAATAGAAGACCAACCGGAAAGCTTAGATGAAATCTCATTTTGGTTGACCCAATTAAAGATTTCCACCAATGAAATGGATGACATTGTAAAAAAAGTAGTTATTGACGCTAACAATTTTGACGAATAAATATATTAATCAAATGAAACAAGAAATAGTTATTATCGATGATGATCCCATTTTCAGAATGATTGTTTCGAAAATGATTCAAAACATAGACTTTTCTGTCACCATCACGGAATGTGAGAATGGAGAAATAGGCTTAACGCAACTCGAAAAATTAAAGAATGTAACTCACGAAATCATTGTGCTACTCGATATTAATATGCCGTTGCTAAATGGCTGGGAGTTTTTAGACAAGTTAAAGAAATTTGAGTCTAATAACTTGCCTCAACTTAAAATCTACATGGTTTCTTCGTCCACGAATGTAAAAGATGTTTTAAGAATTAATGAATACCCGTTGGTCAGCTATTTTCTGCATAAACCCTTGAGTAAAGAAAATCTCAAGACCATTATCGCTGGCTCAAATTCTTAATTAGATAGGATTACAACAATCATTTTTGTGATAAGGGCAATGAAAATTTTGGAAATAGAAACAGTAATAACACCAAACATTCCAGCGAAGAAGCTTCTAATATTTCTCGAAAGAGATGGTGGAACTCCTGAAAGAGCAAATAAAAACTGGATATGAATTAAAATTCAACTTAAGTAGTCCCTATAAGAAGTATTACATCAGAGAATTATTCGCATTATATTTTAGTCGAGTTGTAGGAGTTATGATACTACTAGATCGAGAGGCGGTACCGCCATCTTTTTTGATCTAATGAAATATTTAATCTCAAATAATTTTTTTTCTGAAATCATATTCTTTGAGAATGTTTTTGGATATCTTATTGTATAATTTAATGAAATTGATTTTTAAAAATATATGGATGAGTCTATATAACAAAAGATGGTCTTTTGAAATAAGCAATAATGATTAAAAAAAATACAGGTGCTGATATTACCTAGAAATTAATTTGGTCTAGTAACTAACCACCAATTCCTGGTCCATTCTGTCTCCATATAGCTTTCCTAATCCCTTTACAACCACACTTCCTTCTTCTCCCAAGTAACAGTTCAAACAGCCTATTTTTTAAAAAAAAAATACCAGCTTAATTGCGGTAATCAGTAAACTTATAGGAATAGTTGGATGATCCTCACATATCATACAGTTACTTCCCTATACAGTATTTTCTTAGTCTTGCTATAGAAGAGATTCAAGACTTTGGGCAACAAATAGGGTACAAATAAGCTATAAAAAAGGAAATTGCTGGATAAAGAAAAACAAGATGTTTGTGCAATCAACCTGATCTTTGCGTAGGTGAAAGGGTAGGGAGGACTCTAAGGGTTTTAAGGACTTTAAGGAAGTGCAGAACTTGAAGTTATATAAACACAACGGCTAGTTATTAACAAGTAACAGCTTGTTTAGGGACGTTACTTTTGATTCAGATAGAGTTACTTACTAGTCTGTTAAGCAATCAACCAGTGGTTATATCGCTAATGGCTTGAGTATTTCAAACAAGTTTTCCTCAGTTACTGATAATTAAACTGTATCGACTTTGATTACTGTAAACCGTTGCAATAAATTATATACGGTGATACATTAGTTATTTACGTTTTTCCTATTAAAATTTGCGAACTAATGTTACGGTGTACAAGGGTGGCATTCAACCCTGAATTATTATTTTAAAAAAACCTGTTATTTTTTTTAAACACAAGAAAAAACTTTATCATTGAGAGCTTTAGCTTATGTTAATTAATTTTCTTCTCTCTTTTAATTGAGGTAAAAAAAGACAAAATCTTTTAAAA
>NZ_JBLIGN010000056.1:0-18159 GCF_047636915.1 Nonlabens sp.
TCAAGGAGTTATTCTGATTTTAGTAATTGCACTAGCATTATTTGCATTTATTATTCAAGGCGTTCTCACCTCAAGTGGACAGAAACAATCTGACGCAGTAGGTTATGTAGGCGATACTGAAATTAACCGGGAAAGTTTTGCGAGAAAAGTAGAGAATGCTTCTCAAAATGGAGGCGCTAACGTTTCTCAACTACAAGCAGTAAATTCAGTGTGGGATCAGGAAGTAAGAAACGCTGTACTAGGGGAACAAATTAAAGCTGCTGGCATCAACGTAACTGATGAAAAGGTAACAGAATTAGTTAAAGCAAATTATAAAAGCAACCCGCAATTCCAAAATGAAGACGGTTCTTTTTCTGAAGCTGAATTCAAAAAGTTTGTAGATGGTATCGACGCTACTTTATGGAACGATTTTGTTTTAAGTATTGCGACAAATGCAAAGCAAGAACAATTTTTTAATTTATTAAAATCTGGACTTATCGCTACAAATGCAGATGGTGAAATGGAATACAGAATGGAAAATGACAACCGCTCTTTTTCTTTTGTGAATATCCCTTACACTTCTATTGCAGACAGTCTAGCAGACGTTTCTAAATCAGAAATTAACGCTTATGTAACCAAACATAAAGATCGGTTTAAAGTTGCTGCACAACGCGACATAGAATTTGCTCTATTTGAAGACAAAGCTTCACCGATAGATAAAAGTGACCTTAAAGCAGACTTAAATAAATTACTTACCACACAAACCCAGCGTAATTTAAATACGAATAAAGATTATAGTATTCCGGCTATTACAGCAGCGACAGACCTTGCTTCCTACGTGGCACAAAATAGTGACCTTCCTTATGATGGCCGCTATTTAATGGTTTCTAACCTACCCGCGGCTGCAAAAGCAATTACCACTGTAGAAAAAGGAAAGACCTTTGGGCCTTATGAAGATGGAGAGTTTATGAAACTCTCTCTAGTAGAAGATAAAAAGGTAATAAACGATAGCGTGCAGAACAGGCACATCTTAATAGCTTATGCAGGTGCTCAAAGAGCCGATGCTGCTATCACTAGAAATAAAGAAGTAGCAAAGAAAACCGCAGACAGCATATTTAACATCATAGGACAAAACAAAGAAACCTTTGACTCTAAGTTTGAATACTTCAAAGAAAATAAGGAGATAGCAAATGGTCAAGATATAGGTTGGGTCATATATTCTGGAAATGCTAAAAACTACGCCCCAGGCTTTACAAAATTCTTGTACGAAAATGATAAAGGTACCGTAGGTATAACAGAGTCTGCATTTGGTTACCACATTATCAGAATAGACGATGTTACTGCGGCAAAGGACGCTATCAAACTAGCAACAGTTGCTAAAAAAGTCCTTGCTTCTAAACAAACTGGAAAAGAATTATTTACCAAAACGGTAAAGTTTCAAAAAGCTGTAAAAACAGGAGATTTCATTGCCCTTGCTAAAGAAAATGGAGTAGCTGCAACTCCTGTGAAAAACTTAAAACCACTTGATGAAACCTTGCCAACCATAGGCCAAAATAGAAATATTGTTCAATGGGCATTTGCAGAGGAGCGCTCTACAGGTGATATCGAACGCTTTGAAACTTCCAAAGGTTATGTGATCGTAAAACTCAATAAAAAGAGTGAGGCAGGAAGTATGTCTAGTGAAGAGGCTAGTGCAAAAGTGACCCCTATCTTGAGGAAAGAAAAGAAAGCACAATTAATAATGGGTAGAATCATTTCAAAAGATATAGTTGAAATCTCAAAAAATCAAAGACAACCTAGTAGAAATGCGTCCTCAGTTAACCGAAAAAACCCCACATTACCTGGTGTAGGTGAGGAACCGTTTGTAGTAGGAACAGCGTTTGGTCTTGCGCAAGGAGCTACTTCTAAACCTATCGCTGGAGAAAACGGGGTGTTCGTTCTAAAGGTAATAGCTATTGAAACTGCTCCAGACTTACAAAATTATACCTTTAATGCAAATACGATCGCTACACAATCAGCAAATCAATCTACTACAAAGCTCGTAGAGGCATTGAAAAAAGCAGTAGAAATAGAAGACAATAGATCTGTATTTTATTAAGAAGTCACTTTTATCATATCAAAACGCCACTCCACGAGTGGCGTTTTTTTGTTTTAATAAGTGGCTATTTTAAGCTTGTATGCAATGCTAATTTGTTACAAACGCCATTGTTATTTCGAACAGCTGCATCTCCACATCATCTTTATTGTCTGAAATATACTCAAAACACGCTATTCTACTCCATAGTATTAAAAATATCCATTAACTACATCAGTACTCCTCATCGCTTTCTACCTCAAAGTCTTCAACTTCTCAGGCGTGCCTCTTATCAAAACATCAAACAAACTATAATCAACAAAAATCAACGAGATAGTAGTGTTTTGAATATCTCCTGCTTTGGCATAATAAAAGTCAAAACCTAAGGCGCCAATAGTAGTTTCTGGAACTTCGTACCCTTCGGGAATATTGATTTCTCCTTGCGCGTTAGAATAAACAATATTTTTCTCGCCAAATCGCTCAGGAATATGAACCAATGGCTTTTTAGTATCAGCATTAATAATTATAAAGTGGACTTGCGCAAAAGAACATGACGCAGCAAATAAAAGGAACGCAATGAGTCGTTTCATAAATTATCATTTAATAACCAAGAAACGAAATATTTATGTCTTGAGTGCCACTTCATCCCATTCTAGAATCTCATTATAACCTTTATCCTTGAAATAATCACGAGCATCGACACCTCCTGTCGCCATGACAAAGTCACCGCCCCAACCACCCAAGGATTTAATGGATCCTTCATAATCTTCGAAGAGTTGTTTCTTTATAGGTAAGAGGCCTATTAAACTAGAGATGATCTCTTCGTGCCTGTCGATATATTTATTAAATTCAGAAACGTTATTAGAAGCACTGATAAAACCTTGCGGCATATTCGTCAACTCTTCTCTCAAATCATCCGTTAAAAGTTCTCGATTAAATTGAGCGATAGAATCACGACTGTCTTGTTTGCGATTAAGGTACACAAAGAAAATACACTCCTTAATAGCTGGATCAAATGTCACCTCTTCTACAACAGGATCTGCATTGTTGTAGGAATAAACAAGAGACTTACTTGCCCTGGCGCAAGCTATGTCGTAACCACTACCTCCAAAACATTTGAATTGCAACTGATAAGGATTACACCCCAACCATTGAGAAATTAAGGAAATCAAAGTAGAACTAGTTCCCATTCCAGAATGACGATCAAAATCCAGTGTCATCACTGCATCAAAACCTCGTAAAGAATTATTTGAAGAAAGCTGTAAGGCTGTATTTAAAATTTTGCTTAACTTCAGACTGATAGGATTGGAACAATTGATACTATCTGAACACAAATCAGGTACATTAGTAGCTAATTGATACCATAGATCACCATTCTTATTATAACTTTTCCAAGTAATAACTTGATCATCTCGATCACTAATTTCTAGATATTGATTCAGTTTTAAAGGCATCGCAAGAGCAGGAACATTATTCAATACCGCATATTCTCCAGTAATTAAAAATTTGCCCTGTGCCTTAAATTTCTTTTTATCGTTCAAGAGGATCTTCCTTTTAACTTCTTAATCATTTGTAAATTTTACGGTACTCTGTCGTTCTCTATTCACATGTAATTGAGTAACGTCTGGACGGGAATAATGTCCTACTGGATCAAAATTTTGACGCTCTTCGAGCACTTTATTGAAATCCAAAGTTGCGTATATAATTTCTTCTTTCCCTATTTGTGGTGGTACAATCCATTCTCCATCCGGCCCTGCAATAGCACTTCCTCCGTTTGCAAGAACAGCTGGAGTATTTTTTAATAACTCCTCTAAATATGGAGTTCCCGGCGGGAAGTCTTCTTTAAACATCGTGCAGGAGACCGAAAGCACATAACAACGTCCTTCTCGAGCTATAAATCTAGTAATATCCTTGGTATTATGATCACTTCCAGGCCAGCAAGCCACATGTAGATTAGTGCCTTGAGCATACATAGCGGCACGCGGTAAAGGCATCCAGTTCTCCCAACAGTTGAGACCGCTAACGGTAAAATCTTTCAGTTTATGGGTGACCAAACCATTTCCATCACCTGGCGACCAGGTCAATCGCTCCTCATAAGTAGGCTGTAATTTTCTATGTACGCTTTGAATAATTCCACCTTGATCGATATACACCATACTCGCATAAAGGCTATGTCCGCCGCGATCTTCAGGTCTTTCTATGATTCCTAGATAGATGGATATGTGTTCCGCTTTCGCGAAAGCGCAAACAACATCCAGCTCCCCTTTTTCTATACAAACTGCATTCAGAGCATAATGCCTGTGCAATTCTTTCACCTCTTTTTTATTCCAAGATGCACCATCCATAAGAGCCAGCCAAAACGGATAGCCAGGAAGCAATCCTTCTCCAAAAACAACCAACTCTGCCTTTTCATTTACCGCTTCTTCTAGCGTAGATAAAATTTTTTCTAACGTGGTCTTTTTATCCAACCACACCGGGGAGATTTGAGCTAGTGCCACTTTAATTTTTGAATCCATTAAGTAAATAGTGTTTGAAATCGGTCTAAAATAGTTGGTAAATCTATCAATAAAATTGAAAAGACTCCTGCACCAATGATTATTTTAAGTATAAAGTGAATCAATAAATACTCTCGCTTGCGCCTAGAAGACCAGATCAAAGGCAAACAAACTAACAAGGCTCCTGTGATCAATGTAAAGTAGTAATGCATGTACCCTAGCTCAAAATAACCAACAAGAACAGCGATAGGAACAATGGTAAGAAAAGTAAGAAATGTATAAAACTGCTTACTCACCTTCTCTCCTAGTACCACAGGAATAGTTCTGTAATTTTGAGCCAAATCTCCTCTTAAATTTTCTAAATCTTTAACCAACTCTCGCATCCCTAGAATCAAGAATAAAAAACCTCCATGAACCAATATCACAGCATAAAAGTTTTTATAATACATAAAAAGCACAAAAAAAGGAGTCACAGCTAGCAATGCTGCCATCAAATTCCCTAGAAACAAAATACGCTTGAGCTTGTGAGAATAAAACCACATCGCAAAAATATACAACGCAAAAAATAGTCCAGCACGCCAAGAAACAATACTGCCCAAAATAAAAGCAACTGCATTTACAACAAAATAAACCGACCATAAAGTAGAGCGACGTACCTGATTCTCCAATAGAGTTTTTTGCGGTCTGTTGATCAAATCCTTTTCTCGATCATAAAAGTTATTAATGATATAGCCACCGGCAATGGCAGCACTGCTGGCTAGAATAATAAGCCATAGTTTATAGTCTAATAAAATAGACGTTACTGAGAGACCTGGTGCCATTATAAAAACCGCTGCGAGAAATTGAGCAATAGCTACGATAATGACGTTATATAAACGCACACTTGAGAAGAGGCTTAATGACTTTAATAAAAGTGTCTTTAATCCTCTCTGCCTATTAAATTGATATGAATGCTCTGCTCTCACATAGCTAATTTAAGACATCAAAATTACAAACGCCAAAAATTAAGAAATGCTTGTGCTCTAGTCGTTTGATTTATAGGTGTCACTTAGAAGATAGGTTGGTATTAAAAGGCTTAGGAGAATTATAAAACTTGTAGCACATTTCCTCAAATTATAAAATTGATTAAAAAAAATCAATCCTTAGTTAAAAGGTAATGTTTCCATAAACACCGCTACCCATCATTGCTGATTTTATCCCAGCTATAGCTGAGAGAAATTTGTCCTCGCCTATCCAAACGAGGAGCTTTTACTCTTAAGGTATACTTACAAATATTTTATCAGCTCTCGATCTGGGTTCTGGCCCAACTAAACGAGTGACTTTTATAAATTCTACTTTTCAATTCGAACTCGTTCCCCAGCACTGTGACTGGAAAATTCTGGAGCATACATACTTTCTAAGCTTGTGATACCATTGGAGAAATGTCCTGCGTTATTGGCTCTTACTTCATATTCAAAAACGTAAGTTCCTTTTGTAATCTTATCAAAGAAAAAGTGCGTTGCGATATCTTTGGTGCTCTGATAGTACCCCAATCCATCTTGCCATTTGTATTCTGACAGTACCTCCACCGGTTCAAAACCGCTGGCACGCATGTCTTTTAGGTGTACAAAATCCATATCGGCGGTGCTTCTTATTTCTATTCTTATGGTGATGAGATCGCCTATTTCTAATGCGTCTTCTTTAGTGATTTCTTTTAATTCTTCCCCAGAGTTATTACTGACCTTTTTGAATAACTTCTTTTTTACCGATAAGGGTCCGTTATCATCAACGGTAATTTTATCCAGATCTTCAAAATACTGCCAGTACAAACCTCCATAACCGGTGACTTCTCCTTTGTTTTTCACCTCTACTCTAGCGTGCTCCTTTGTGATCTCATTTTTATCCAAAGAGATTTTAAAATAACCCGTTCCCGCTTCTTTTGTAACGGCAGCCATTTTTTCTTTTGGCAAGGCTTTTCCTGCCCATGTGATTTTATTTTTTACAGCAACATCTGTCCAGTTTCCGTTTTGAAGCAATAATGCATACGTGGCATCAGCGGTAGCTTTTGTGGATTTCCATTGAGTGGTTCTTTTATTTTTAAGCAACCATACTTGCAATTCCTCCACGGTTTTAGCGTCTTTCTCGATTTCAGAAAATGCCTCGATCGCCAGTGCTTGCGTTTCTATATCGCTGCTGTACCAATACCAAGAATTGTTATTTTCTTTCCAGTACATACCGTTTTCTTTGTTCCTAACCGCAATTTGTCGCAAACCTTCTAGAATATTGGAGGCTGATTTTGATTCGCCATTTCTGTGCAATGATAGTGCCATCAACAATTGTGTGTATAAAGGTTGAGAGGCAAATTCTTTTTCCGCTTTCGCGAAAGCTACCTTTCTACCATTTTCCAATACCTTTTGCATCTTCTGATCGACAACCGACTTCTCAAAGCTGCGTGCATACTGATAGTGCCAGTAACTCGCACCAAAATTGAATTTCTTCAAACTCTTTTGATTCTTAAGGCAGTCATTAAAACGCTTTGCCCAAGCGCGATCTACCGCTGCAATAGCGTTGGTATAGATGCGATCGGTCTGTGGGCGGTCTTTATCATTCACTCCTAATTTGTTAAGATGACCTATTCCAGCAGCGATATGTCTGGTGATGTATTCATTCATTCTTCCACCGCTGAACCAAGGAAAACCTCCAGAAGCCATTTGCTTCTCTTCTAATTTGGCTAGTGTTTTCTTTTTCTCACGAGCCGTCTTTTCTAAATCAAAAAGAGTGGCCAGTCGCTGCTGTTTTTGGGCTTCTGTTTGTGCATCTCGCAACCATGGTGTATGAGCCAGAATAATCGATTTCAACTCTTCGTTTTGTTCCAACTTGCTTTTATTCGTTCCATTTGCTGCCCAACTATCAAAGACTTCCTTAACCTCTGGACTGCTCTTCAAAATGTGCGCTACCACCGCGTTGGCATAATACCTAGAAAAAACCTGCTCGGCACAATTGTGCTCGTATTCCATAAGGTATGGTAATGACTTGATCGCATACCAGCTCGGGTTAGACGTGTATTCAAAGGTCATTTGATGATTCTCTAGTGTCGTTGAAGTATTGTTTTCTAGCTTATCCATCACTAGCGTTTCGGTCTCGCCAGCGCGAACCCAAAGCGATCTGGATTCTGTGACCAGCATTCTATTGGTCAACACAGGTAAGGTGTTTTCTTCTCCGTCAGAGAAAGCGCCTGCTTTTGCGATCACTCTATACGTAACCGCTTGCGTTCCCACTGGAATAACAAACGTCCAATTCACAGAAGCATTGCCGCCTTTTGCTGCGGTAAAGTTTTGTAAAGCCTTGGTGTTTTGCAATTCTTGATCTATGGGTTGCATGGTTAGGGCATCAAATAGTTTTAAAGTGGCAATTCCTTCCATGTTGCTATCGCTTAGATTGGCAATTTTGGTAGAAAATCTAATCGTGTCGGTTTCTCTTAAGAATCGCGGTGCGTTAGGGACAAGACTCAACTCTTTTTGAGTCACAACCCGTTTTTCTAGATAAGCTGTCTCGGCTTGTTTGTTATGAGCAAACAATCTTAATTTCCATTGAGTCAACATCTCTGGCGAGGTAAAGAAGAATTTCAAATTTCCTTCTTGATCTGTTTGTAACTCTGGCAAGAAAAAAGCAGTTTCTTTTAAGTCTTTTCTGATCTGGACGTTGTTCCATGCCATTTCTTGAAGAACCAAGTCGTTTGCACTAACTCCTTCTTTTGTGGAGATGATAATGACTCCATTTGCAGCTCGATTTCCATAAATGCTTGTGGCGTTTGCTCCTGTTAAGGTGGCTATTTCTTTGATGGCAGATGGATCAAGAGCATTAAACGTTGCTTCATGCACTGGAATGCCGTCAATAATATACAATGGCTGGGGATTTCCATTTAAAGAACTAGCGCCTCTGATAATGACCTCTGCACTTGCTCCAGGCTCTCCATCTGCATAAGAAACTTCTAATCCAGAAACACGACCTTGAAGAATCCCGCCGATGCTATCTTTAGGACTCCATGACTCAGAATCATCGCTAATTGCAGAGAAGGAAACACTAGACATGAGCCTTGCCTTATTGCTATAGCCCATAACTATCACTGTGTCTAAACTATTAGAATTTAAACTTACATGGATAACCTGCTGACTCCCTACTACTAATTCTTGTGTTTCATATCCCGCATATGAAAAAACTAAGACCTCTTCTGGATGTGCCTTTATTTGATACAAACCATCAAAATTTGTGGTAGCAAAGACACTTGTACCTTTTACCGATATAGTCACGCCGATTACCTCATCACCATCAGGACCCAAAACTCTTCCAACTATATAACCCTTGATTTTATCTACTGGAGCATATCTTTTAGCAAGTTCTCTTTTATATCTGGTATATTGGTATTGATTTGCATTGAATGAAAGACCAAAATAGGTCAACCTTGGATACCCCATTTCTGGATTAAAGGTTGCTGCTGGTCGCAAGTAATTGGTATTATTAAACGTTTTAAGTCGGGTCAACTCATTAAAAAAGTCTGGTTCAAAATTTCTTTGATTCCTATAAAAACTAAATCCATTCCAAGAAGCTGTAGTGAACTCATCCAGACTTTTATCGTACATACTGGCCAGCACCTCAGCATTCATGGCGGTATTATCTTGATCTTTTATGGTAAACGACCATTCTTCTTCCATTCCTGGATAGAGTTTATCTCTAAAGGTGTTGGTGGTAATTTGGTAATTGCTTGCTGCTGCTTTTTCTATTCCTGCGCTGAATTGATGGCTTACGTACTCATTTTCAATTTGAACGGCATATCTAAATTCTATCTTTTGTCCATTAGCTTCTTTAAGGTTGAATTTCTTAGTGGTTTTTCCTTTTGATAAAAAGAGCGTCTTCTCTTCCATAATCTCTTTTTCATCATAAGTCAATAGTTGCATGTAAACGCCATCCATAGCAGTAAAGAAATCTACTACGGCAAAGTCACCTTCTATTTTGTGATGATGAGAAACAATCACAGGATTTACAGATCGATTTTTATTTGCCCACACCTCTTTTTTTACTCTCTCTTCTACATAATCTTCTTCTTTATCCAAGCTTTTTTCTTTTCCTATTTCTATAGCTTTTATATAGATCACATAGTTGCCATTATCCCAGTTTTTAGTAATCGGGATCTCAATAGCGGTTAATGAATCTGTAGTCGTGCGTTTCTTAAAAATTATAGGTGCGTCTTTCCATTCTCCAGCTTGCTCGCTGGGTCGTAAATCTGTATAGGGATACCGCTGTCTGTAATTCACATCGTTGAGTTCTTGAAATTCGGCTTGTGGTAATCCCGAACTGATCACTACATGATCTGGTTGTTGGAGCTGTCTTATTTGTAGTTCTATGGTGGCGTTGATGGCTTTTCCATTTAAGTTTTTAGCCACCACTTTTACCTTGTTATTCTCCACACTTAATATGGCTGGACTGATGACACTTAATTCTAGTGCTTGTTGACCAACTCTTACGGAAGTAGAGGCCGTTCGTGTTTCTCCATTCAAATCAGTGATTTCTACTTCAATTTGATACGAATAAATAGGATGCACATCTTTTCCTGCTAGGATAGAATCTGCTACGGCTTTGAACTTGATCTCAAATTCTCCTTGATTATCAGTTTTAAAATCGCCTTCCAGTTCGTTACTATCCAAAATGATTTGCGCTCTAAAATTATACCCAGAGTATTTCCACCAAGGCAATCTTGCAGATCTAGTTACTTTATAATGCACCTCTGCACCTGTGATATTGGAACCTAGTAAGGCTTTTGCATGAACAGTGACTGCAACAATATCATTGATTTTATAAGTCGCTTCTACTTCTTTAAAGTCGGCTTTAAAACTCGGACGTTTATACTCTTCTACTTTAAAACTAAACTCGCCGGATTCAAAATCGCCCACAACATCCCAAAAGTCAGAATCTTTTGCTGTATCGATCTCCATGGTAAATGCTCCAGTCAGCACTTCTTTAGGAAGTGTGAATTCCCCATGAAAGCTACCGTATTCATTAGTCGTAGACTTTGTGCTAAATACCTCTTCACCATTGGCATCTTCCACGATTACTTCAAATTCTTCTCCAACAACCACATTAGAGAGATCACCTTTTTTTGAAACGGCAATCCCTTTGTAGTAAACCGTCTGCCCTGGCCGGTATATAGCGCGATCTAGATAGAGAAAAGTTTTTACATTCAATTCTTCTTTGATATCATCAATGCGTGTGTCGTAATGATAGATATTTTCAATTAAAACATCATCGGTTAAATTTGCTTTCAACCTTATATTTCGTTCGTCATGATAGGGTAAGATAAATTTGCCTTCTTTATTAGTCCTGCCCGCTGTTTTAAACCATGCATTATTTATAGAAAGTTCAATTTCCACATTCTCCAAGGGTTTTCCAGATTTCCTATCCAGTATTTGAATTTCAACAGCTCTTTTAAAAAGACTCATTTGAGAAACTGTCATATAACTTCCTGAGATGCTTTTTGAATCTTCTTGATTTGTTTCTAGGATCACTAAATAAGTTCCTGCTGCGAGCCCTTTTGCATCGTATTCATAAGTGTGTGAGTAGGTGTCTTTTGAAGACCTCAATTTGAATTCTTTATAAAATGCTATACGGTTTTCTTTTTGGGCATTTTTAAGCGCTGCACGATAAAGGGAATCGCGGTACCCTTTATTGCGATTGTGATCAAAAGGAACTTTTATAAAACTCATAGCAGCATTGTCTACATTTTGATAAGAAACCACACCGCGATGTGGCTTATTAGGAATTATTAAATCCTGAAGTTGCACACTTAATGAGGGTTTATAAATAGCAGAAAGTAAAGCGGCACATTTTGATGAACCATAAGAATCTGGAAATTTATCGATGGCTTCTTTTGCCATCTCAATGGCTTGGTCTCTTGCTGCTTGTCTTGTTTTTACCTCTAAACTATTACTGCGATCATAATAATATTGTGCTAGTTGATGACTTACCAGCGTGCTTAGTGCTTGGTCTTTATACTGTTCTAATAATCGCTCTTGAAAAGCGGTATAATTAGGAAGATGACCTGACGAACCCAAAATTCCTCGCTCATATTCCAATCGTTCCAAAACTACAGTCACATAAGGAGCCTCATTTTTTTGCGACAAGTGCCATTCTTCCAACGAAGCGTAGAGTTGAAGGACATCATATTTAGAATAAACCGTATCGCCAGCTGGTCTTTTTAGCTTTTTAAGTTCTTGAGTGGGCAGGAACGCATTTTTTGATGTGATGGTATAAGACTCTTTAGGAGCAGTAAGACTATTGTATCCTGTTTTAAAAAAGCCCAAAGCTTCCCTAGCGAGTAGATCCAATAGTGTAGGACGCAATTCTCTACCCAAAGGTCTGTCATACAGTATTGCTGAGAAATCAGACACTAAAAGCTTGCCTAGCTTATTTCTGTCTTTTAAGGACAGTTGGTACTGCTCTGAAATCTTTGCGTAGAAGGTCTTTGCATCCCAAGTAAGGAAATCTTTTTGATCCATAACGCCGCCTGAAGTGCGGTTTTGTATTTGCCAGCGGTTTTGATCGACATAATCATTGAGCAACTTTGCATAAACAGAATGGTAGATATTCTTATTCGGAAATTTTGCTTTAGAGATAAGCGCTTCTAATTCGTTGAGTACCTTTTGCTGTGCATTTTCTTCCTTGATCAAATCAAACTTTGCACGGAAGATGAATGTTTTTACCAACTGGTCGTGGTCCTTTTTCCTTTTGGCATGACGGTAAATCTTTTCGACTATTTCTTTTGCGTCTTTTATTTTATTTTCCAGCTCTAACTTTTCTGCTTCTTGCCATTTCTCTGTGTAGAAATCTTGCGCTGACGTCAGGTGACCACCTAACAGTATAATTAATACTATGAAAAGATAATTTTTCATGACTCCTCTAGTTTGTAATAAAGGTACGTTGATTCTTATCTTTGTAAAAAGGGAAATGAGTAAAACCACCTTTTTATTGAGAGAAAGTACTTTTGGTTTACTTTTTGATATTTTTACCAAATGAAGAAGATTTTAATTACCTTATTATTTCTAATAGGCCCTATTGCTTATGGCCAGTCCGCTTTCGCGAAAGCGGAACAATTATACAGAGCAGACAACTATGAGAAAGCACTTGTTTCCTTTACCAAATTATACGATCAGGACGGTGATAATTTAGGGGTTATAGAACGTTTGGGAGACATTGCTGGTCATAAAAAAGACTTTAAAACCGCGATGAAATATTACCAATTATTGGTAGAAAAAAAACCGAAAGATGCACATTACAACTTCAAATACGGAGGCGCGATGGGGCTTTATGCCAAAAGCTCTTCAAAATTAAAAGCCTTAGGCATGCTGGATGATATCAAGGGATACCTTAAGAAAGCGGCAAAATTAGACCCCAATCATATAGAATCAAGACATGCTTTATCGCAATTATACTGCGAATTACCCGGTATAGTGGGTGGTTCTATTAAACAAAGCCGCTTTTATGCAAATGAGTTGTTAAAGATATCTCCAGTAGACGGATATCTCGCCCATGGCCTTATTAATGAATATAAGGAAGAATATGAAAAAGCAGTAATTTCCTATACTAAAGCCATTGAAACTGGCGGCTCATTACTTACTTATCGCAAGCTGGCCACTGTTTATGAAAACAAACTGAAAGATGATAAAAAAGCGCTACAAACTCTCAAACGAGCTCAAATAAAACACAAGGACAGACAGCTCACCGCAGATATTGCTGGCTTAGAAATACGTGTTCAGATGAATGAATAAGCATAATTAATCACTAGCTTTATCCTTTATACCATTTGAATTTACCGGTAACAACAAAAACTAATTTTATGCGCGTACACTTTATCGCGATAGGCGGCAGCGCCATGCACAATCTTGCTCTTGCTTTACATCACAAAGGTGACCAAGTAACCGGCAGTGATGATTCCCTTTTTGAACCTAGTAAATCTAGACTTGATACCTACGGTTTGCTTCCTGAAGAACTGGGTTGGTTTACGAATAAGATCACTCCAAATCTAGATGCTGTACTACTTGGTATGCATGCAAAAGAGGATAATCCAGAACTTTTAAAAGCCCAAGAGCTGGGCTTAAAAATCTATTCTTATCCAGAATACCTTTACAACCAATCTAAAAATAAAACACGAGTAGTCATAGGAGGTTCTCATGGAAAAACCACCATTACTTCCATGATTCTTCATGTCATGCATTATCATGATAAAGAAGTGGATTATATGGTGGGCGCGCAACTAGAAGGTTTTGAGACTATGGTACATCTTACAGATGACAATGAGTTTATAGTTCTTGAAGGGGACGAATATCTTTCTAGCCCTATAGACCGAAGACCTAAATTTCATTTGTACCAGCCTAATATCGCCTTGATCTCAGGAATTGCCTGGGATCACATCAATGTTTTTCCTACTCGGGAGAATTATTTAAATCAGTTTGAAGTCTTTTTAGAGCTTATGAAAAACGGTAGTATTCTCGTTTATAATGAGGATGATCCTGCTGTTAAGCTGCTCGCTGAAGCTGCTACAAAACCTACCCGAAAACATGCTTACACGGTTCCAAAACATCAAATTATAGAGGGTACTACTTATTTAGATACTCCAGAAGGGGACATGCCTATTGAGATTTTCGGCAAACACAACTTGAGCAACCTTGCCGGTGCCAAATGGATGTGCCAACATATGGGAATCGATGAAGATGATTTTTATGAAGCTATCGCAACTTTTAAAGGAGCTTCAAAACGTCTTGAAAAAATAACAGAAAGTAAAACGTCTGTTATCTACAAAGATTTTGCTCATTCACCCAGCAAAGTTTCTGCAACAACGGCTGCGGTAGCAGCACAATATAAAGAGCGCAAGATTATCGCGTGCCTTGAATTACACACGTATTCCAGTTTGAATCCAAAATTTCTAGCCGAGTATAAAAACGCTCTCGATCCAGCAGATATAGCTGTAGTTTTTTACAGCCCAGATGCCGTTGAGATTAAAAAGTTAGCTCCTGTTTCTAAAGAACAGATTCTAGAAGCCTTTGATCGAGATGATCTTATAGTCATGACAGATCCTACAGCTTTTAAAGAATGGCTTCTAAAGCAATCCTTAGATCACAGTACTTTATTATTGATGAGCAGTGGAACTTATGGCGGTCTTGATTTTGAAGAGGTAAAGAAATTAGTGAACTAATTTCAACTTAATCTAGCAAACAAAAAAAAATGCGATCCGTTGGATCGCATTTTTTATTCACTCTGGACTCTTAATACTCTACTTGTTAATAATGATCTTTTTAACTGTTCGAGAAGCTCCTTGCTGTATCTGCAACAAATACAAACCGTTAGTTAAATTCTGAACATCTATAGTTTGATTTAATCTAGAAGCATTTTGGGCTTTTTTAATAAATACTACGCGACCGTTAAGATCAAGAACACTAATTACAACATTATCACTATAAGTATCATTTAGGCTTTCTATGGTAAACTGTCCCGAAGATGGGTTGGGATACACAGAAAAGTCTAGTTCTTCTACATCTTCATTGCTTGCAGTAGTAGTGGGCTCCTCACAAAAAATTATCTTCCAATTGTTAAGAGTTCCAAGATCTGTAGGTCCTTCATCAGTAACTGTTAATATCCAGTCACCGTTAATGGTGTCTCCAATAAACACGGACAAATCTCCTACAGGAGCAACCGATCCAAAATACCCTGCTTGACCAGGAGTTACATTACACACAAATGATGCTGCAGAATCTTCAAAAGTAACGTCTAAGTCGGGTGTAGCGCATCCATTAGAAGTTTTAAGCTGGGTAGACGTTCCATTTGGAGAAGTGAGATAAATTACTAAGTCTCCTGAATATTCGTGAACACTTCTTACATAAACAGAAAGGTTACCTACAATAGGGTTGTTGGGCTCATTAATTGTGATGGTACTTTGAATACCGGTAGTTGTATTATCAGGAATGCTTATCGGTGTAGGAACGGCAGCATTAATCTCGTCACATGAAAAAGTTGTGAAAGAACGAGTTGCAAAAGATCCTTGTCCACAATCATTAATTGCTTTTACTCTCCAATAATACGTGAAAGAAGGATTAATAAAAGATGGGTTAAGAGGATAAGAGGAACTGCTAACGATTTCATCTACTAAAGTCCTACCGAAAGACGGATTTACACTTATCTGTATCTGATAGCTTTGAGCATTGAGGCCATCATCCCAGTCTAGTAGAGCTTGAGTGCTAACCCTAGAGATTTGATCTGATGGGAACACTAAATTCGGAGCCGTAAGGTTTGCACTTATGATTCTTAAATTAAGTATAATACTTCGTTGCTCCGAGGATGAATTAGCATTTACTGTTATTGAATAAGTTCCATCTACCGCGGCGTTTAAATTACTCATATCAAGAGTTACATTACCGCTGCTGGTAAAGTTTGTATTAGATAATACAGCGCTTATACCACTTGGTAAATTTACTAAAGAGAGCGTCACCGGGTCACTAAATCCAGACCTGGCTAAATATTCCAGAGGAAAAGAAACCGACTGATCATTACAACTTTCAATTGTATTTTGCGATGTGGTGATAGCAAAGTTATTTCCCTCTCCCGAAACAATTAAACTAAATGCTTGTTCCCCATTTACTAGAGCTCCTTTATGAGTAATTGTTATGGTATAAGTTCCTGAAGCATTGGCCACATCAACCCGTTCAAAATTATCTACCGTATTATCGCCAGTTCCATTAGTCGTGGCTCCGGTTAATTTCCAAGGTTCAAAAGAAGTTCCATTTTGAGTGATTCTAAGGTCTAAATCATTAACTAAAGCGGGAGTTGCGTCATTTGCTCCACCCGTATTTATATTACCTGGAACATCAGTCCAAGATATAGAAGCAAGTAATTCTGAAATGTTATCTGACTCTATTGTTAGGCTGTATGATTGACCGTCCTGAAGAACAGCCTCAATAATTCTTGAATTTAATTTGTCCCCCGTAATCACATTTGCTGCCGCCATAGTATTCATTAATCCCCAGCCAGCAGTCACATCTGGACCAGCTACACCAAAATCGTCTGCAGTGTGAAGAGTAAGACCTTTCAAAGTAGCGGCTCTCATAAAACCACTGTTTTTTTGATTGTAGTATTGTTGCAGTAATAGCATGGAACCAGCAACATTAGGTGCAGACATCGATGTGCCACTTATGCTACCATATGCATCATTTGCTGAATCGAAAGTACTAAACAATCCAGATCCATTTCCGGAAATATCTGGTTTGATTCTTAAATCATCACTTGGCCCTTGACTACTAAAAGAACTTGAAACTACAAAGTTTAAACTTCCGTCAGCGTTGATATTTGCATCATTAGCACTTGCGACTGTCATAATATTTTTACTCACCTTATCGCCTGTCAATTTATCAAAACCAGGAGCAAATGGCGTTCCGTTTGCATTAGCACCATCATTACCCGCTGAATAAACTGGCAAATAATAAGGTGCATTATAGGCTATTTGATCTATGATTCTAGCCGACTCAGTATACTTACCTATAAATTCTGGTGCATTAGAAAAAGAACTAATACGTATACCATACGAATGATTTGAGATCAGGGCTCCAGTTGCTCCAGCCGCGGCCATTTCAGCCGCATCATTAGAAGCAGTATAGGCAACTGCATTTGCCTGCGGCGCCATTCCTTTTGCTCTAGGATCAACACCAGATGCAACTATAGTCCCAATCACGTGGTTTGCGTGGAAACTACTACTATTCAAAGGGGAAACTCCATCTCCACTCGTTACTCTATTAGCAGTACCAGCTGTATACTCTTGGTGGCTAATTCTTGCTGGACCAATTTCCCAAACATGAGCCGTCATTCCTTGTCCTTGTATATTTAATCCTAATGATCCACCATTATGCAGCCTATCAGTTCTTGTACTAATTGCTGCGTCCACATTATCAAGGCTGTAGTAGATAGGAATTCCATTATCAGTTATTCTCATCAATTGGTCAAAGGAACCGTCCTCATTCTCCCTGAAGATTGGAATGTTATTTGATTCAGAATATTCTAAAACATTTTTTTGATCTTTAATATACTTAGCATTTAAATCTACGATAAGTTGTTGAAGCTCTAATTGATTATTAGATTTAATAATTTGCGCTACTTCAACGGCTGTTTGACCAGTCATGAATAGCGCACTAAAAAAAAAGCCTACAAGAGTTATTTTAATTTTCATTATGAGAGTTTAATTTGAGAAATGCTAAAATATGGAATCATTGCCTTTTAAACATCGGTAAATCTAGTTTGTTATATACAGAATGGATGTTAATGCGTTAAACTTTTATTAAAACACCACCGTGCCTACTGATATAGTTAACCAAAGAATCAGATTTCTAGCATTTTTTTAAGCTTTTAATAAAAAGTAGTTCATAAAAGACTCAATTAATTACAATTTCTAAAAAACTTTAACCAATTCAATGAATTACTTTTGCACTTTCCCACACAAAAGAACATACAACATGAGTAACATCACCGCAAAAAGTGCCTTAATTTCTGTATTCAGCAAAGAAGGTCTCGCTCCTATCGTTAAAAAAATGAACGACCTAG
>NZ_JBLIGN010000057.1:0-17804 GCF_047636915.1 Nonlabens sp.
AGATCATCAAATATTGTTTTACATATTGAGGGTTTATACGCAAACCCTGAAGGGACAATAGGTACATATCCAATAGGATCATCCAATGGACTCAAGGGAATTGATGGTCCTGACAACACTAATGTCTTTTGTAGAATTTGGAATGAAGAAAAAGAATCTTATCAAACATATCTATCTTTTGAACAATCAGGAATTATCGAAATCACAAAAATTGATAGAATTCCAAGTATTCAAAATATAATTTCCGGAAATTTTACATTAAAAATGGTAGATCGAGCAACAGCTACCGATACGATTGAAGTTACATTGGGTAGATTCGATTTAGAAACAATTAGTTTACCTCAAAAAAGCTGGGATTAAAAGACTGCCGTTGGAGCGGCAGTCTATCAATATGTAACAACTAACACACATTTTATAAAACATTCTAATTTTTCAAAAGATTACTGAAAGTAACGCTTTCGCGAAAGCCTAAAAAACACCAATTATGAAAACCATATACCTATTACTCATAACCTTACTAGCCACTGCTTGCAACAGCGATGACACAGTAGATCCAGCATCCTTATTACCACCCATTACCACGACTGGAGAAAACACCTTTGGCTGCCTTATCGACGGCAAATTCTTTAGACCTCGAGATGGTAGAAGTACGATTAATAGTGATAATAAGGGGTTAAGAATAATAACTACAGAGACTACAAATGTTGAATATGACATTAGAGATTTTGCAAGTGAAAAAACGTCTAGTTTACTTATTCACATCGAAGGATTTCAATACAACTCTTCAAGTATATATCAATTTCAAGAGTCTAATGGATTAAGCGGTATTGATGGGTTAAATAATAATTATGCTCATTGTAGGATATGGAAAAGTGCAGAGCTTGGCTATCAACGCTATGTGTCTTATCCTAATTCTGGGAATATAAATATAGTCAACCAAATTATTCAAGGCGAAGCTAATTATCATAATGCCACGTTCAATTTAAAATTGATCAACACTCAAATTTCCAATGATACTATATTTATTGAATTGGGAAGGTTTGATCTTGAATCATTCTCACTTCAATGGAAAGATTGGGAATAAAATATACTGCCTGACGTTGGAGCGGCAGCCTATAAATAGTTAACAACTAACACACATTTTATAAAATATTCCAACTTTTCAAAAGATTGCTGATAGTAACGCTTTCGCGAAAGCTTAAAAAACAAAATTATGAAAACCATATACCTATTACTCATAGCATTACTGGTCACTACTTGCGATAGCGATGACACAGTAAATCCAGCATCCTTATTACCACCCATTACCATGACTGGAGAAAATACCTTTGGATGTTTGATAGACGGCAAATTCTTTAGACCTCGAGATGGTGGAAGCACTATTAATAGTGATAATAGAGGGTTACGAGTTGTATTATCTGAAGGCAGTAATATTGAACTATTAGTTACAGATTTTAAGTCGCAAAACACAGGTAGTTTAGATTTACATATTGAAGATTTACTTAACATAGGTGAAGGAGCTTATCAAGTTGACGATTCTAATAGTCTTTTGAACATTGATGGAAATAATAATACTTATGTACATGGAAGAATTTATAATAGTAATACTAATAGGCTTGAGTGGTATGTCTCTTATGAAAACAGTGGCATTATTGAAGTAAATCGCGTTACTAGAAACTCTAGCACAGGTAACATCATTTCAGGAACTTTTGAAGTCCAAATGATATCAATTGCAAATCCACAAGACACAGTAAGGATTCAATCAGGTAGGTTTGATATCAATACCATCACTTTATTACAAACCAATTTTGATTAAAAAAGACTGCCGTTGGAGCGTCTGGCTATAAATATGTAACAACTAACGCAGCTTTTATTAAGCATTCAACATTCTAATTTTTCAAAAGATTGCTGATAGTAACACTTTCTCGAAAGCCTAAAAAACAAAATTATGAAAACCATATACCTATTACTCGTAACCATACTAGCCACTGCTTGCAACAGCGATGACATAATAGATCCAGCATCCTTATTACCTCCTATTACCACGACTGGAGAAAATACCTTTGGCTGCCTTATCGACGGTAAGTTTTTTAGACCTCGAGATGGTAGAAGTACCATTAATAGTGATAATAGAGGGTTACGAGTTGTGAGGACCGAAAATGATAATCTAGAGCTACATGTATATGACCGTAAAAGCGATAGATCAGGAAGTCTATTCATTCATTTAGAAAATTTTTATACCATAGGTGAAGGTGATTATTTAATCCAAAATGCCACAGGCTTGCGCGGGATCGATGGCCCTAATCACAATTATATTTACGGAAGGCTATTTAAATCAAATCAGTATCAAACCTTTTTATCCGATAATGTAGGGGTAATAAATATCTCAGTCGTAGACACCACGACTCAGGGAAGAAGAATATTTGCTGGAGAGTTTAGAGCAACATTAGCAAACTCTAATGACACTATACAAGTTGAATTAGGTCGGTTTGATATTAATTCACAGACCTTATCACAAACAACCTTTAATTAAAAAAAAGACTGCCGTTGGAGCGGCAGTCTATAAATATTTAACAACTAACAAGCATTTTTATTAACCATTAAACATTCAAATTTATGAAAGAATTATTCTTAGCATTGGGATAGCACTATCCTTATACAACGCCTCGGCACAAAATCAAGATAAAACACTTGATGATGCTCTGGTGAACGTCAACCAAACAACCATTACAAGTGGTATTATTTATGAACGCACCATGCAACTAGTTGACCTTTATAATTTTAATAGAGAAGAGAATTTTAATACAGCAGGCTCTAATTATTTCAAGCAGGCACTGTTAGAAATGCATCTGGCTAGTAACTACCCCAATATTAAACAGCAATAATGTATGTTTAGATGCCTCTTAAAAAATTGCTTTTGCAAAACCTAAAAAACACAAATTATCAAAACCAAGTATTTATTATTCATAGCTTTAATAGCCAACGCTTTCGTGAAAGCGAGACCTTCCATAAACAGCATCATATTTACAAGCCTTATTAATTGTTCTATAGGCTCATAAAAATTATATTTGCCGCTACTTAAATAGCAAGTGACTAATGAAAAGAATAGCAGCAATACTCCAATCTGACCCTAGTATGGTCGAGATTACCGTAAAAGGTTGGGTACGTAGTTTTAGAAACGATAGATTTATAGCACTTAACGATGGTTCTACCATTCATAATTTACAAGCCGTAATTGAGCCAGAGGATCACGAGCGCGACGTTTTAGATAAAATTACAGTGGCAGCAGCAGTTGCTGTGACAGGATTACTGGTAGAAAGTGAAGGCTCTGGGCAACGTGTAGAGCTACAGGCAACTAAAATAGAAATTCTCGCTACTGCAGATCCTGAAGAGGTGAAGAAAACCATACTGTCTCCAAAGAAACACAAGCTTGAAACTTTAAGAGAGCAAGCACATTTACGGGTGCGTACCAATACTTTTGGTGCTGTAATGCGGGTAAGAGCCGCGCTTTCATTTGCGGTTCATAAATATTTTCAAGAGCAAGGTTTTTATCAAGCACACACCCCTATTATAACAGGTAGTGATGCAGAAGGTGCTGGAGAAATGTTTAGAATCTCCACCTTAGATCCTAAAAATCCGCCGCTGGATGAAGAAGGAAACATAGACTATAAGCAAGATTTCTTTGAAAAGGAATCTAATTTAACAGTTTCTGGTCAGTTAGAAGCTGAAACCTATGCAATGGGATTGGGTCAGGTATATACTTTCGGGCCAACTTTTAGAGCAGAAAATTCCAATACGTCTCGTCACCTAGCCGAATTCTGGATGATTGAACCTGAGGTAGCTTTTAATGATCTCGATGCCAATATGGACCTTGCTGAAGATTTTATCAAATATGTGGTAGAATATGCCCTTAAGAATTGTGCTGATGATATTGAGTTTCTCGAAAACAGATTAGAGGAAGAAGATAAGAGCAAACCTGTGGTAGAGCGCAGCCCTATGCCATTGCGTGAAAAACTAGAATTTATTGGTAAGAATAACTTTAAACGCGTTTCTTATACAGAAGCCATAGATATTCTTAGAAATTCCAAGCCTAATAAAAAGAAGAAATTCAAATATCCTATTGAAGAATGGGGTACAGATCTGCAGTCCGAGCACGAACGTTATCTCGTAGAAAAGCATTTTGAATGCCCTGTTATTCTATTTGATTATCCTGCAAAAATCAAGGCCTTTTACATGAGATTAAATGATGTAGATAGTGAAGGTCGTGAAACGGTACGAGCCATGGATATTTTATTCCCTGGCATAGGTGAAATAGTAGGAGGATCACAACGGGAAGAGCGTTATGAGGTCCTTAAAGGAAAAATGGATGCGATGGGAATCCCTTTAGAAGAATTGGGATGGTATCTAGAGATGCGCAAATTCGGTAGTGTGGTGCACAGTGGTTTCGGTCTTGGATTTGAAAGAATGGTCATGTTTGTTACAGGAATGGGTAATGTAAGAGATGTGATTCCTTATCCGCGTACCCCTGGAAATGCCGCTTTTTAAATTGCAAATCACATTGCGTATGTGCCTAATAAAGACAAAGGGCTATTTTATTAAGTAACTCAACACCAATCCTGATTTCTATATAAGAGGTCAGGATTTTTTTACATGCTTTTTAGTGTCGTAAATGATCAATAGGCAGGATTGTGTCCTTGGCTACTCGCTTTTTATTAGCAAAGTAGCGAGCGCAGTGATCTTGGCGCCAGTCTGTTGTCATTTTTCGTCTTGATTCTTGTAGCGCAGCGGCCTCGATTCTCCTTCTGTGGTCTGTCGTTAGCAAAGTTGAGAGGACAGCTATCAACGCGCCAGTCTGTCGGCATTTTTTAGTCTTGATTCTTGCAGCGCAGTGTTCTCGACTCTCCTTCTGTGGTCTGTCGTCACTAAAGTTGTGAGGAAAGCGATTAATGCGTCAGTCTGCCGGCATTTTTTAGTCTTGATTCTTGTAGCGCAGCAGTCTTTAGTCATTTTCCTTGAATCTGTATTCTTCCTGTACATCGTTCTTGATTCTTTTATTAACTTTAGCTTTAATCAAAGAGTCTTTTTAGTATTTTTACGTAGTTAGAATTCATTCATGCTCAGACAGTCGTTAAATTTTAAATTATCTCAGAAATTATCTCCTCAACAAATACAGTTGATGAAGCTGATACAATTGCCTACGCAAGCATTTGAGCAAAGAGTGAAATCAGAAATGGAAGAAAACCCAGCACTTGATGACGGTAAGGAAAATACTGAAGATGAATACGATGAATTTTCTAATCAAGACGATTATGAAGATGGAAACGAGACGATAGAAACTGATATTAATGTAGACGACTATCTAAGTGACGACGATATTCCAGAATACCGCACCAAGGCAAACAATTATAGTGCAGATGATGACGAGAAAAGCATTCCCTATGCTGCTGGGAAGTCTTTTACACAAACTCTAGTAGAACAACTCAATACGAGTAGATTGAGTGAAGAACACCGTGCCATTGCAGAGTTTCTAGTAGGAAGTATAGATGGAAGCGGTTATATAAGAAGGTCCCTAGAAGACATTACAGATGACCTTGCTTTTACCATGAACCTCTACACGGATGTAGGAGAAGTGGAAAAAGTACTTAAAGTAGTTCATGAATTAGATCCTGCAGGTGTAGGAGCTCGCAATTTACAAGAGTGTTTGCTGTTACAGCTTTCGCGAAAGCGGAAAACTAAAAGTGTGGAACTGGCTATAAAATTAATTAGAGATTCTTTTGATGCTTTTAGTAAGAAGCATTACTCAAAAGTAATAGATAAATATAATATTACAGAAGATGAATTGCGAGAGGCAATAGATGATATTGAGCATCTCAACCCTAAACCCGGTGGTTCTTATGCCGGTGGGAGTACTCGTATGGTAGAACAAGTAGTGCCAGATTTTACCATAAGAATCAAGGAAAGCGAGTTAGAGCTTACTCTTAACGGTCGCAACGCTCCAGAGCTTCATGTATCCAGAGATTATTCTAATATGTTGCGTGGTTATAAGGAAGCAAAGAAGAAAACCAAATCACAAAAAGATGCGGTTATGTTTATCAAACAAAAATTAGATGGTGCAAAATGGTTTATAGACGCTATAAAACAGCGTCAAGAGACACTTTTTGTTACGATGTCAACAATTATGTATTACCAAAAAGCTTACTTTCTGTCTGGTGATGAGCGTAATTTAAGGCCGATGATCTTAAAGGATATTGCAGATAAAATTGATATGGATGTTTCTACCGTTTCTCGTGTTGCAAATTCCAAGTATGTGGATACACCTTATGGTACTAAATTGATCAAAGAATTTTTCTCAGAGTCCATGACTAATGCTGACGGAGAAGAAGTTTCTACCCGAGAGATTAAAAAAATATTAGAAAATGTAATAGGAGATGAGAGTAAGAAAAAACCTCTGACAGATCAAAAGCTTGCAGAGCTTCTTAAAGAAAAGGGATATCCTATTGCCCGCAGAACAGTCGCAAAATACAGAGAACAATTAGACATTCCTGTTGCGCGCTTAAGAAAAGAGATTTAAAACTGTTATGAAGGGTTTTCTAAAGCTGTGGAGCTATATCATCAATCCCTTATTTATTCCCTCCCTAGTTGCGTTATGGTACTTTAATTTTAATTATTATAGCGATGCAGAAAGCGTCCAGTTAAAGCTGTATCTCATCGTTATTCTTACAGCCGCAATCCCATTACTTATTTATACCATGCTTAAAATCTTAGGATTTGTAAAAAGTGTTCATCTTTCTTCTACAAGGGAACGCATTGCGCCTCTAATCGTTTATTGTTTTTTAATCTTTATGCTGTTGAGGGGGGCTTTTAAGGATGGAATGCATGAATCTTTAAATACCTTTTTCTTAGGAACGTTTGTAGCCACTTTAGTTGCGACTTTATTGACCAGTTTAAAGTATAAGATTAGTCTTCATTTGATAGCTACTGGAGGTGCTTTAGGTTTTCTGATCATGCTTTCTTTTACTCAAGGAATAAGCTTGCTGCTTCCTATGGCTTTTATGGGAATTGTTTGTGGCCTTACAGCAACTTCTAGATTGAGTATGAAAGCCCATAAAGGACACCAACTCATTTTTGGATTTGCAGTAGGTTTGTCAAGTCAGGTGTTAGCCTTTAGTTATTCTGTAGCTTAGCAGTTAAAGCTGCTTTCTTATTTGTAGCGGGAATGCTTACTTAAAAATGTTGTCTTCACTGTAGGAATCATCTTGATGTGGTCAAGGGCAATGAGGTCTCTGTGACAGAATTTTTACAAGGTCTTTAAAAACTGTTCTACATCGCGTCATCCTTTCCTGTTGGAACGAATATCGTTTTTGAATATAGAATATCGGTTACAGAATATAAAATTCAATACCGAACTTGATAGGCTGCAAGTTAACTCGCTGGGTATCTATTAAAGCATCTTTATTAAAAAGTGTTTGAAGATCGTACTGCACAAATGCATTAAAACTTCCGTTACCTAAAGTAAGGGTTGCTGCATAGCGAAATCTATTCAATTCTGGAATATCGGTTTGAGTAACGCTGTCACTATCGCTTTTAAACTTGGCTTTATAATGATAGATATAGGATAATTTCAGACCTGTATAAATGCGCCAAAAGCTGTAATCTGTAGGTGTAGAAGTGCGCCATCTAAGCTGAATAGGCATTTCAATCAAATTGGTGCTGAATGTATTGCGATCCACATTAGCACCTGCTTCCAGTATGCTAAATACGCTTTCTCCGGTAGTTGTTTCTCCTATAAAAAGATTAGAATTGTAGGTGTTTGTAGCGATTCCTAAACCAACTCCTATAGCCACATTACGCCTTTTGTTTATAGGCATGTCTCTTATAAATCCTGCATGTAAGCCGCCAGAAAAACCGTTTTGGGAAAAAGAATCAGGCTGGCTAGTGACGAGGTTAAAGGATAAGCCTATGTAAAACTGATCTTCTCTATAAAGAGAGTCCACTGTATTAGGGATAGCGTTTTCATTTTGTTTTTTATCTTGAGCCATTGAAGTAAACGTCCCTGATAAAAATAAAATAAGAAGGGAAATAAATCTCATCTAGTAAAGGTATAATTAAAAAGTAAAGATATAAAAATAGCCGCTCTCTATAGAACGGCTATTTAAAATAATTACTTGGTGGGAGATAGTTACTTTTTCAAGTTTTTTAAGGGGTCCCCATTTAATGATGTATAACTTATTTTGAGCGCCATAGCTTCTCTCAGTTCTTGTTTAACATCTGTGAGTATTCCTACTTGCGCCTTTTGATCTACCTTTAAAGAAACCGTCATCGCATCTTTGTCATCTTCATCCATCTCGTTTCTCTTGGTATTGACATAGGTTTGAACATCGCTTACAGGAGAGATTTTATCTCCTAATTGAATAACTTCAGAGACACCGTATTGCTTTTGAAATGCAGTGCTGGGAGAACCTATGTAGATGGTTACAATTTTTTTCTTCTCTGCCAGCTTTTCTACTTGATTTGCTTGTGGAAGCTTGTTTTCAACTTGCAGTTCATCATCTCTCATTACGGTGGCTACCATAAAAAAGAACAACAGCATAAATACAATATCCGGAAGAGACGCTGTGTTTACAGCAGGCAATTCACCACTCTTTTTTTTCTTAAACTTAGACATAGTTATTATCTTTTTTGAGGTTCAGCTTCAGAAAGGTTTCTTGGAAACAAATCCATTACTTTATCAATTCTGTCTTCTAACTCTTCATACTCTGGGGTATCTGTCTCCGTGGCTGGCCAATTATTAAGTCGGTTCATCATGGATTCATAGGTCTCATTGTACAAACGTTTTGATTCTCTATCCCTTAATATAGCATAAGCTCTTATAAGTTCATTCGTAACTGCTAAGTACATTTTATAAGAGGTCTGTCGGTCATTAACCAAGGAGATAATCGCTTTTTTTGGATTGTCTGAAGATTCAGGATCTTTATCTCCTCTACAATAGGAACATGCATTTCTAGGGTCCGTTCCTCCACCGTTGTCTAAAAATTTAACAGCAGCTTCTGTAAGTTTACTGATGTCCATATCAGCATCTTCTACAAGAAGACGGTTCTCAGAATTAACAACCACTTGAAAAAGATTCTTTACCTTAATAGGTGGTGGATCTACGTCTTCAAGTGGTGGAGGTAGCTTACTAGCGATACCACTATCTACTTCGATGGTGGTAGTAACTAGGAAGAAGATCAATAATAGGAAAGCGATGTCTGCCATCGATCCGGCGTTTACTTCTGGTGCAGATCTTCTAGCCATGATTTATTTTTTTATAATTTTGCTTACTCCAGCCCAAACTACAGTTCCTACAGCTACTACGGCTAGTATGTAGAACATATATAAAGAAGCACCTATCCATTGAGAGGTTCCCTTGGTAAGTTGTGCTCCATTATCAAGCTCAATAATCTTGCCGTTTTCGATAAATCCTACTGTATTGCTGTCATCAGCAAGTCCATAGTAAGAGATCAACGCTACAAGAGTTAAAAGACCTACGGACACACCAGCTTTTTTAAGAGCAGCTGGATTTGTAGCGAGTCCTCTAAGAACAAAAAAGAGTACAATAGTAATGGTAAGTCCGAGAGTAATATACGCAAGAACGATCAAAGGCGATACGGTAAGAGCTTGGCTGTCTCCCGTGTTTAGTTCTATAGCCTCGTCACCTATAGCTAGCGTATAGAAAAAGAATGCCATCGCTATAAGGCTTAAAAGAAGAACTAGATATTTTAATACTTTATGTAAAACCATGATTTTTTGTTATACTGTTTAATTACTTACCGTTCTTGTAATCTACAAGAATATCGATGAGAGTAATAGAAGCGTCTTCCATATCATTTACAATACTATCGATCTTAGATACGATGTAATTATAAAAAATTTGAAGAATAATGGCCACAATAAGACCGAATACGGTTGTTAAAAGCGCCACTTTAATACCACCTGCGACAAGAGAAGGATCCATGGAGCCAGCTTCTTCGATACTATTAAAGGATCCAATCATACCTATAACCGTACCCATGAAACCAAGCATAGGAGCAAGGGCAATAAATAAAGATACCCAAGAAACATTTTTCTCAAGCTGTCCCATTTGCACACCACCGTAAGCAACAACTGCTTTTTCAGCAGCTTCTATGCTTTCATCTGCTCTGTCAAGTCCTTGATAATATATGGATGCAACAGGGCCTTTTGTATTGCGACAAATGTCTTTAGCGGCTTCTATGCCACCACTATTTAGTGCTTGCTCTACATCTGCAGCAAGTTTCTTTGAATTGGTAGTAGAAAGATTCAAGTAAATAATTCTTTCAATCGCAACTGCCAGTCCTAATATAAGACAGACCAGTACGATTGCCATAAAGCCAGGACCTCCATCGATGAAGTTAGTCTTTAGTACTTGGTGAAAAGATTCTGTTGTTTTTGTTTCTGCAGAATCTTGGATTAATGCTGACGCTGAAGCTATACCAGTAAAACCTATAGTCGTGGCTGCTGTGAATAAAATTGAAAGTGGTCGTTTCATTTGACTTATTTAATTTATTGAAATTTCAAGTTAGGGGTAAATATATAATTTATGGAGCGAAAATAACATAACTATTTTTAATGGAGGATCAAAATTTAATGAAAATATAATAAACACTGCTTCTTAGAGGTCTTCTTAAAATTGTAACTCCAAAGGTAGACAGAATATTAAATATATTTTGCTGGCTGTATTAACTAATTGTTAAGAATAAAAGATGTGCTAATTCAAATTAAAAAAAGCTCTTAAATACGTTTAAGAAAGAGCTTTTTTAAGTACCTCAGGCCGGAATCGAACCGGCACGCCGTGAAGCATTGGATTTTGAATCCAACGTGTCTACCAATTCCACCACTGAGGCATATTATAATTGGGACGACAAAAGTAAGTAATAAAAACACTTTTTAGATATAAATTGACTGTTATTTAGAATGTCTTTTACAAAATTATAAGTACATTTGCACCCCTAAATTCAAGAACCAAAGGATTTTACTATGAACTACGTCTTACAAGATGCTAAATTATTTGGCTGCCGCCAGAGTATGGACCTTGCTGGTGCGATAGCACATAAATATGGAGCTTCTTTAGGTAAAGTAAATTTTTCAACTTTTAGTGATGGGGAATTTCAACCTTCTTTTGAAGAATCGATTAGAGGACGTCGTGTGTATATTATAGGTTCTACTCAGCCCAATAGCGATAACCTTATGGAGATGCTTTTGATGATGGATGCTGCAAAACGAGCTAGTGCCAGACACATCACTGCGGTTATTCCATACTTTGGTTGGGCAAGACAAGATCGTAAAGACAAACCACGTGTTCCTATCGGTGCAAAAATGATTGCAAAGATTTTAGAGAGTGCTGGAGCTACACGTATTATAACAATGGATCTGCATGCAGATCAAATTCAAGGTTTTTTTGAAAAACCAGTAGATCACCTTTTTGCTAGCTCCCTATTTATTCCTTACTTAAAAAGTCTCAATTTAACAGATCTAACTATCGCTTCTCCGGATATGGGCGGCTCTAAACGAGCTTATGCCTATGCTAAGAATTTAGAAAGCGATGTGGTGGTATGTTACAAACAACGTCAGAAGGCAAATGTGATTTCCCATATGGAACTCATAGGCGACGTGACAGGAAAAAATGTAGTACTGGTGGACGATATGGTGGATACAGCTGGCACACTTACAAAAGCTGCTGATGTGATGATGGAACGCGGTGCAAAAAGTGTTAGAGCCATTTGTACTCATGCCATACTTTCAGGAAAAGCTTACGACCGCATCAATGCGTCACAATTATTAGAATTAATCGTTACAGATTCGATTCCATTGAAACAAGAAAGTCCAAAAATTAGGGTGCTGTCTTGTGCTTCTTTATTTGCAGGAGTTATGCAAAGCGTACAAAAGAATGAATCGATCAGTGATAACTTTATAATGTAATTTCATTAACTAAATATATATAACATGAAATCAGTCACGATCTTAGGATCAAAAAGAGAAAGCGTGGGCAAAAAGGCAACTAAAGCCCTACGTAATGCTGGATTGGTTCCTTGCGTAATTTACGGAGGAGACGAGACAATACACTTTTCATCAGAAGAGAAAGCATTTAAAAAATTAGTGTACACTCCAGATGCTCACACCGTTGTTATCGATCTAGGTGAGGATGGTAAGTTTAACGCAATTGCTCAGGATATGCAATGGCATCCAGTAAGAGAGCTTCTTTTACATGCCGATTTTTATCAGATTTTTGATGATAAGATGGTAACTATGGAAGTGCCAGTTGTGCTGGAAGGATCTTCGAAAGGTATACTTAATGGTGGTATTTTACGTCGCAACAATCGTAAATTAAAGGTAAAAGCACTTCCTGCTAATTTGCCAGACTTTATCAATATCGATATTACCGAAATGAAAATCGGTAACAAAAAATATGTACGTGATCTAAGAGTAGATCAGTATGAAATCATGCACCCAGATTCTGTAGTCGTATGTATGATTAAAACTTCTCGTACTGCCGTGGCAGATACTGATGGTGAAGATGTGGAAGCAGGAGAAGTTCCTTCAGGTCAAGCAGAAAATGAAGCATAATCTTTATTCATAAGTTTCACAAGCTGCAAGATTTGTTTCTTGCAGCTTTTTTATTTTTATAATGAATTCGTTTAAACAAGTTCAATATGTTTCATTGGCTTAAAAAAATGTTTGTTCGTGAAGCTATAATCACGACTATTTTAAATGAAGAAGATCTCATGAAAAAATTCTTGATCATAGGTCTGGGAAACCCAGGCTCAAAATACGCGGAGACCAGGCATAATATTGGGTTTAAAGTAGTAAATGAAATAGCGAGCTCTAAAGAAGCTACTTTTGACACCTTAAAACTTGGAGCTATTGCCAGTATCAAACACAGAGGCAAGAGTATTGTGCTATTAAAGCCTAATACTTTTATGAATTTGAGCGGTAAAGCGATCAAATTTTACATGAAACAAGAAAATATCACCATAGAGAATATTTTAGTGATTACAGACGATTTGAATTTGCCATTCGGTACATTGCGCATGAAAGCAAAAGGAACTGATGGTGGTCACAATGGCCTAAAAGACACTCAAATCACATTGAATACACCTAAATACCCACGACTTCGTTTTGGGATTTCAGACGAATTCTCAAATGGGCGTCAGGTGGATTATGTTCTTGGAGAATGGAACAAAGAGGAACAAAAAGATTTGCCAGAACGCTTGAGCACTGCTGCTGAGATGGCACTATCTTTTACCCATGCAGGACTGGCTAATACGATGAATCAGTTTAACGGTAAGTAGCAAAAATAAGAGAACAGTCACACGGATAATAACTCTGCTTTCGCGAAAGCGAGATAAAAATAAAACAAAACGTACACCAGCGCATCAACACAACATTTATTAAAAGGCTCATAAAAACATAAAAATGCGACGAGATTATCATAATTTGCAACCTTTATAAGAACCTCCTGAATTGAATACCTATACGAATATTGATCAATACAAAGCTTCTAAAGGCGCTGTGGTAACTATAGGGACTTTTGACGGAGTGCATCAAGGTCATCAGAAAATCCTTAAGCGCGTTGTGAAAAGAGCTCAAAACGATCATTTAACTAGCGTTTTACTTACTTTTTTTCCTCATCCTAGAATGGTATTGCAGCCAGAACACGACCTTAAATTGATCAATACTATTGACGAGCGTATAGAATTAGCAGCAAATCAAGGTATTGAGAATATAGTGATTCACCCTTTTTCAAAAGAGTTTTCTACAACAACTGCTGAAGACTATGTAAAAGACATTCTAGTAGACCGCTTGCGTGCTAAAGTAGTAGTTATAGGATACGATCACAGATTTGGTGTCAATCGCTCCGCTAGTATTAAAGAATTAAAACAATTTGCCGCCGATTTTGACTTTGAAGTCATCGAGATTTCGAAAAAAGAGGTCGAGGAAGTAGCGGTAAGTAGCACTAAGATTAGAACGACATTAGAAAAGGGCGCTATAGAAAAAACGAATAAATACTTGAACCGCGATTTTAGTATTCATGGCACTGTGATTTCCGGGAAAAAAATAGGTCGCACTATAGGTTACCCTACGGCAAATTTAGAGGTAAGCGAATCGTATAAGCTCATACCAGCGTTAGGCGTTTATATTACCAGTTCTCTTATAGACGGTGAACGTGTTTACGGAATGACTAATATAGGCACTAATCCAACGGTCTCTGACGGGTCTGTGCAGACTATAGAAACTTATTACTTAGATTTTAAAGGAGATCTTTACGATCGACAAATGGAGCTCTTCTTTCATAAAAGATTGAGAAGTGAAGCAAAATTTGATAACCTTTCATCCTTAGTGGTAACTATGAAGCGTGACGAGCAAAATACAAGAGCTTATGCACAGCAATTGGAATAAATGGCTTTTCACACAAGTGGATAACTCGGCACTGGTTCTTTTTAGAATGCTATTTGGGTTGCTTATTGCTTGTGAGGCTTTTGGATCTATCGCCCTAGGTGCGGTGCGCAGACTTTTTATTGATCCAGAGTTTACCTTTACTTTTATAGGATTTGAATTCTTAAAGCCACTTCCAGGTAATGGGATGTATGTGCTTTATTTTCTAATGGGAATTGCTGGACTACTGGTTATGGTAGGCTATAAGTACCGCAGGGCTATGTTGTTTTATGCGGTAGGTTGGGCCTATGTTTATTTGATGCAAAAGAGCAGTTATAACAATCATTGTTATCTATTGATGTTGCTCAATTTTATAATGGTACTGCTTCCTGCAAACAGGTCAGCATCTGTAGATGCGCTATTGGATCCTTCCTTTAGAAGAGAACACATGTCCAGGGGGATTTATATATTCATTGTTACTTTTCTAGGAGTCATATACGCCTATGCAAGTGTGGCAAAGTTCTATCCGGACTGGCTCGATGGTAGCTTTCCTAAGTATTTAATGAGTACTAGAGGCAGGGATTTTGATTGGTTACAACAGGACTGGGCGCATCAAGCGATCTTATATTTTGGATTGTTCTTTGATCTTTTGACCGTACCTTTTCTATTATGGAAAAGGACTCGATGGCTAGCGGTAATCGCTTCTGTGTTTTTCCATATTTTTAATAGTGTGGTTTTTCAGATCGGCATCTTTCCTTATCTCGCATTATCCTTTTTGCTTTTTTTCTTTTCTACAGAGGTTTTGCACAGAAGATTGATCTGGAAAAAAGCCTATTATGCAGCGGCCGAAGTGATCGTGCCTAAGACAAAGAAACTCATCGTTGTTTCTGGAACGCTGTTTTTATTAGTAATGCTATTGTTGCCATTAAGACATTGGGTTATTGAAGATGATGTGCTTTGGACGGAAGAAGGACACCGATTGAGCTGGCGCATGATGTTGCGCAGTAGATCTGGTACGGGAACATTTTATGTAGTAGAAAAAGACACAAGAAAGAAAACTCCTGTCTATTTGTCCCATTATCTCAGTGCTAAGCAAGAACGATCGGTGCAATCTAAACCCGATTTTATTTGGCAATTTGCTCAAAAGTTAGAAAAAATATATGAGGGCAAAGGAAAAAAAATAGAAGTCTATGCAGACCTGAAAGTATCTATCAATGGAAGACCTGGAAAACAGTTTACAGACCCAACCGTAGATCTTACTAAAGAAGATTGGAGTCATTTTAAACACCATTCTTGGATCATGCCTTCTCCACTTTATGAAGAAAAATTAAGGCTCAAAAACTAAGCTTTACTAAACTGTCGTTATGTAAACGATAATCCCTAATTTTACCCATTATATTTTAAATCAGATCACATGCTTCAAATAGCAGAAATACGTGAAAATAAAGACGTTTTTGCAAAGGCCTTGCAGAAGAGAAACATCAATGCACTTCCTTTATTAGAGAATGCCATAGCTGTAGATGAAAATCGACGCAGCCTTCAAGGTCAGCTAGATGAAATTCTTGCAAAAAGCAACAAGCTTTCTAGAGAAATAGGAGAATTATTTAAATCTGGAAAAGCTTCCGAAGCAAATGTACTGAAGGCGCAAACAACTGATTTAAAAGAATCATCAAAGCAATTAGGCGATCAACTCCATAGTGCTGTAGAAGAATTACAACAAATTCTTTATAGCATTCCTAACATTCCTCAGGACAGTGTTCCTGCAGGAAATAGTGATGAGGATAATGAGGTAATTTCTCAACATGGAGAAATACCAGTTTTACACGAGGCTGCAAAACCGCATTGGGAATTGGTTAAGGATTATGACATTATCGATTTTGAATTGGGTAATAAAATCACTGGCGCTGGATTTCCTGTGTATAAAAATAAAGGAGCTAGAATTCAACGTGCGTTGATCAATTACTTCCTTGATAAAAATACTGCTGCTGGATATGTGGAGATGCAAGTACCTCATTTAGTGAACGAAGCAAGTGGTTATGGAACAGGTCAGTTGCCAGACAAAGAAGGACAGATGTATCATGTAGGTATTGATGATCTTTATTTGATTCCTACTGGTGAAGTGCCTATTACTAACATCTATAGAGGCAGACTCCTAGAGATGAAAGATTTTCCTATCGTTATGACGGGTTACACGCCCTGCTTTCGTCGGGAAGCTGGAAGTTATGGCAGTGATGTAAGAGGTCTCAATCGCTTGCACCAGTTTGATAAAGTAGAAATCTTGCGTATTGAGCATCCAGATAAAAGTGATGCCGCTCTTGATGCTATGGTAGTTCACGTGCAAGGAATTCTGGAAGAGCTGGAATTGCCTTATCGCATCTTAAGACTTTGTGGTGGTGATTTAGGATTTACATCTACGCTGACTTATGATTTTGAGGTGTACAGTGCCGCTCAAGAAAAATGGCTGGAAGTAAGTAGCGTTTCAAATTTCAAGACCTTTCAAGCAAATCGTTTGAAATTACGTTATAGAAATGGGGAGAAAGGAACAGAATTAGCACATACTTTGAACGGCAGCTCACTAGCATTGCCACGTATTCTTGCTAGTATTTTAGAAAACTTTCAAGTGGCAGGTGGTATTAAAATCCCTAAAGTATTAATTCCTTATTGTGGTTTTGATGCGATAGATTAACTTTGAGTTCAGAATAAGTAAGGCGTTGATAAAGGATATATCAAACCTTTTACGAAGGGAAGAATAATTAAAGTCCTTTCCTCATAACCTGTCTAGGATAGTGTATTTCTTGATAGTTGTCCATTTTAAGCACCAACAGAGCTTTATATATCAGAGCCATTAACTTTAAAATTTATGCGGTACCTTTTTCTAGTTGTTGCGTCAATTTTTAGTACCCTAAGTATCGCTCAGGACTCTAAGCTTGCTGAAAATTATATGGACCAAGGTGAGTTTAATAAGGCACTTAAAATATACCAAAAAATCTATCGGCAAAATGAGCTCAATCCTAGAAATTTGTTTGCGCTTGTTGAAGTATACCAGCAATTAGAACAGTATCAAACTGCCGACTCTTTAATAAATGTAGCAGCAAAAAATAACACGCGTAAAGAATTATTCCTTATCGAAAAAGGCTACAATGCTACTCTTCAAGGTAAGGATAGTATAGCTACTACTTATTATAAAGAAGCGATTAAAGTCATAGATTCTTTGCCGCAACTTACTTATCAAATAGCCTACAGATTTGAGCAGCGCAATGAACTCGATGAAGCTATTGAAGCTTATGAAAAAGGAATGGCGCTTAATGACAAGCTGGACTATAATTTCCAGTTGGCCAAATTATATGGGGAACAAGGAAATATAGAAAAGATGT
>NZ_JBLIGN010000058.1:0-17542 GCF_047636915.1 Nonlabens sp.
AGATTTCAAATGGCAGCCAAGAGGCTACTTTGAAGTTTATCAAGGAGTAAGGTACAAAGGCTTCTATTATTTTAGAAAAGGGAATCTCGCTAGGAGATTCCCTTTTTTTATGTTTTAAAGTTAGAGGTTATATCAAGTTGTTATAGACTTAAAACGGTAGTAGTTCCGCTTTCGCGAAAGCAGAACTAAGAAGAAAATAGAGGTTGATGCTGGACTTGGTGGATTGCGAAAGCAGAACAAATAGCAACATCGTTAATAACCTAATCTTTATACTGTTGTTTCTACTTTCCCTAGATCGTATTTTTACCTAAAACAATTACAATGGCAGACGATAAAGAGAAAGAAGCAAAATTAAAAGCTCTTAAACTTACCTTAGATAAGCTAGATAAGGCATATGGTAAAGGAACAGTAATGAAAATGGGTGACAAGCAAGTAATTGAGGTAGAGGCGATTTCTACGGGTTCACTTGCCTTAAATGCAGCTTTAGGGGTAGGTGGATATCCGCGTGGAAGAGTTGTTGAAATATACGGTCCAGAATCTTCGGGTAAAACAACCTTAACATTACACGCTATTGCTGAGGCACAAAAAGCTGGTGGAATTGCAGCTTTTATTGATGCAGAGCATGCTTTTGACCGTTTTTATGCTGAAAAATTAGGGGTTGATTTAGATAATTTAATTATTTCTCAACCAGATAACGGAGAGCAAGCACTTGAAATTACAGATAACCTGATACGCTCAGGCGCTATAGATATTATTGTAATTGACTCTGTTGCAGCCTTGACTCCTAAAAGTGAGATTGAAGGAGAAATGGGAGATAGTAAAATGGGTCTTCACGCCCGTTTAATGTCTCAAGCGTGTAGAAAATTAACCAGTTCTATTTCAAAGACCAACTGTACCGTGATATTTATCAATCAGTTGCGAGAGAAGATAGGTGTGATGTTCGGTAATCCAGAAACGACTACAGGTGGGAATGCTTTAAAATTCTATGCATCTGTGAGGCTTGATATCAGAAGATCTACACAAATTAAAGATAGCGCTGGAGCCGTTTTAGGTAATAAAACTCGTGTAAAAGTGGTGAAAAACAAAGTGGCGCCACCCTTTAGAATGGCAGAGTTTGATATCATGTATGGGGAAGGAGTCTCTAAACTAGGAGAAATTATTGATTTAGGCGTTAGTTATGAAATAATAAATAAGGCGGGTTCTTGGTTTTCTTATGAAGATACTAAATTGGGTCAAGGCCGCGACTCTGTTAAAACCATACTTAAAGATAATCCAGATCTGGTAGAAGAACTGGAAATTAAAATCATGGCAGCAATAAAGGCAGTAAATGATTAACAAGTGCTGTATATACACAAAACACCTAGGTTTCCGAGTTTTCTGCTCTTTCTTTTTCCTTTTCTCTGCGTTAAAATTGATAAGCATAAGGTAAGCTATGCTTGAAAATTTATGCCTTAATAAAGGAAAAAATAAATCCACTAAATTCTCCGAAAACCTAAATGCTTTGAGTATGTGAAACATAAAAACCGCTGGTGTTTAACGCTAGCGGTTTTTATTTTTTAAAATTTGACGCAACCTTTGTGAAAAGTTGGCATCTACTAACTATAATACCGAAAATGAAAATAATTTTTAGAATTTTAATGCTCCTGACTATGACAGCTGTTATCTTGAACAGTTGCAGTTTAGATGGTGGCGAGGCACCCGTAGTTAATTATCAGGTACTACCTGTTGTTGAAGTAGAGTTGCCGCTAGCATTTACATTTGGACAGATACATTCTATCCCTGTGATTTTTGAATATACAAACTCGTGTCAGCAATTTGCAGGCTTTGAGGTGAGTTCTGATTTAAATGAAAGAGTGGTTACCGTAGTGGCTGCAGTTACCAACCGTGATTGTGTGGAGGAATTAGTAACAACACAACAGGAACTAAGATTTCTAGCAGCAAGTAACGGCACCTATGTATTTAAGTTTTTTACGGGTTTAGATCCTAATAATGAACCCACCTATTTAGAGTATATTATACCTGTTGAAGAATGATTGAACTTTAAAATGTGGTCTATAAAGATATAATTACACTATGTCAAAAAAACGATCGTAAAGCGCAAAGAGAACTGTATGAAACGATCTCGCCTAAGCTTTATGGATCCTGCTTGCGATATGCTCCTAACGAAGCAGAAGCGAAAGACATACTGCAAGATACCTTTATGATCATATTTGAAAAAATCCATCAGTTTAAATTTAAAGGTTCCTTTGAAGGATGGTGCAAAAGGATTGCAGTAAATACCGCTTTACAGCGGTATAGAGGGATTAAAGTATTTGACCTTGTAAACCAAGACCAATTAGAAGATCTAGAAGGGGTAGAGATTGAAGAACCTGATGACGTGCCGCTTAAAAAACTATTAGTAATGGTACAAGAGTTGCCGGAGAGGTATAGACTTGTATTTACCATGTATGTCATGGATGGATACAGCCACAATGAAATAGCAGAGATGATGAAGATAACCATAGGGACATCAAAATCTAATCTTGCACGTGCGAGACAACACCTGCAAATGAAGGTGAACACATGGCGTGAATACAATAATTCTAACGCCAGCTAAGTATGAGTAAAAAGAAAAACATAGACAGACTTTTTCAAGAAGGCTTCAAAGAATTTGAAGTGCAACCACCTGCAATGCTTTGGGATGCGATCGAAAAAGAACTCGATCAAAGAAAGAAGCCTAGAAGGATACCACTATGGTGGACCATAGGTGGAGTTGCCGCAGCACTAGCAATTTTGTTGACATCCCTATATCTAGGTATAGATAATGAGGTAACGAACAAGCAACTGCCATTTGTGAATTCTGAAAAAGGAACTGGTACACAGCAAAATCCAGAGAAATCCTTCCAAAACAAGAATAAGAAGGCCAATATAGAAGCAACGCCTTACGAGAACAAAATCCATAAGGATAAACAGGTAGTCACGGCACCTTCAAAAATAGACACAGAAGCGTTGAACAATTCAAGAGAGAATTCTAATACCAACAACAAATCAAATGCTCGTTTAACAACTGGCGGGTGGGTAACTGCTGGTGATGGATCTTTAGATCCTCATTACTCTACTGAGGAAAAGCCTAAACAACAACATACAAATTCATCAGGATCAAATAAAAAATTAAATACAGCCATTGTCCAAAATAGCAATTTAATACCAGCACCTAAAAATGAAAAGCAAGCTGTTTTAAATGCAGGAATTACAGCAAACACTTCTGCAAGAGAAGGAATAGCTTTAGAAAAATCTCCTGTAAAGGAAGGAGGCACAAATAAAGATGTTGTGGATGGCCTAGATATAAGTGGGAAGGATCAAGTAATCGATAAGGCCATCGCAGGGGTAGATGCTAAGAAGAAGAAATTACCATCCTTAGAAGATATTGCAGCTCAACAGCAACAACAAGACAGTATTGTGGATAGTGCCTTCAAAGGAAGCTGGGCCGCAACGACACAAGTTGGTCCTGTTTATTCTAACAGTTTAAGAGGTAGCGCTGTAAATAACGAAGTAAGCGGAAACGATACAGATGCCGGCCTCAATTTAAGTTATGGAATAGGCGTGAGTTATGAACTTTCTCCTCGTTGGAGCCTTAGAACAGGTATCAACCAATTGAATATGGCTTACAGCACTCAGGATATCAATTATCAAGTGGAGGTAAGTATCGCTTCTCGCGGTCAGTCCTTACCACAAAGTTATAGCGCTAGTGCCGTGAGGAACAATACCCCTATAAATAATAGTCCTGTATCTAATGATGCTTTGGGAACAGGTTTTGCTGCACAAGAATTAGTAAGCAATCAATTTCAAGGAATTAAAGGAGAAATATCGCAACAATTGGGTTATATAGAAGTGCCATTAGAATTAAAATACAGCCTTATAAATAGCAAGTTTAAAATAAACGTGGTAGGAGGAATGAGCGCTCTTTTCTTAACAGATAATGCAGTAGCCGTTCAGAATTCTAGCCAGCGATTAGAATTAGGGGAAGATCGCAATTTTAATGACTTTAATCAAAGTGCTAACTTGGGACTAGGATTCGGTTATGACTTTACATATCAATTAGGTGCTTTTATAGAGCCTACATTTAAATATCAATTAAGTACGTTAAGAAACAACCTTGCAGACTTTAGGCCCTATACCATAGGTATTCAAAGTGGTGTGACGTATAGATTTTAAATTGCTGGCTATTCATTGTACGTCAGTTAAGATTTCTCGTGAAAAAGGAAAAGAAGAATATTGAGGTTGGTTATTTTAAACTCAATTATTTGCAATGATGATGAAAAGCCGTTCCTGTGCCAAGGAACGGTTTTTTTATGTGTTCTGTTCTTCTTCTAAGGAATGAAGAATGATGTTTCTTACGCTTTCGCGAAAGCCTGCCTTATCTACAGCAACACGCATACCTATTGTTTCTATAGCTTTATGAGCTTGTGCGCGCATAATTCCAGGACTACCTTCAAAGAAATCAAAAGGGAAACGTTTCTTGTTGTCGTATAAAGTAATAGGTATTAATGGGATTTGATGATCTATGGCCAGTCTAAAGGCACCATCTTTAAAGGTGTCTAACACTACACTAATATCGTCAGAAACACCACCTTCAGGAAATATACATATGCTTACACCGTCTTGCAGGCGTTTTCTTGCGCGGTCAAACACCTCTTTGCGACTGCGGGGATTTTTTCTATCCACCAAAATACAGGTGCGTTTATAGAAAAAACCAAAAACAGGAACTTTAGTAAGTTCTTTTTTACCTACAAAAACAAACGGATTTTTAGAGATCAACAACATCATCATGATGTCTGTCATACTGGTGTGATTTGCTACCAGCATATAACTTTGATCCTTTTTCATCGGTTCAGCGCGTTTAATGATGGGCCAGAACCCCATTCCGTAGAGAATAACAGCCGCCCAAAACCGGGCAACTTTAAAAAACAGGTGGTACGTTTTTTCTGAAATAGTAAGAACGAGCAATACGGGAAACAGAATAACAATAGGAATACCCATAAGTATGTAAAACCATACTCGGTATAAAGATATCAATATGTAGCGCATCCATTTCAAGTTGCCAAAAATAGAAGAATTTATGACTTTAGAGTTATGTTAGCTAGAGTATTAGATGGAATAAAGAGATTCTATTTTGTTTAACTTATAGCTTTAAGCAAATTCCTTTGTGATCCATAGCTATTACTAATTATCTTTGATTTTCAATAAACTACAATGGCAAGAATACTTACTGGCGTTCAATCTACTGGTACACCGCACTTAGGAAACCTTCTGGGGGCAATTTTACCAGCGATAGAAATGTCTTCTAATGAAGAAAATGATTCCTTTCTCTTCATTGCAGACATGCACTCCTTAACGCAAATTAAAGACGGAGAATTATTAAGAGAAAACACGTATTCTACAGCAGCGGCGTGGCTTGCATGTGGTCTTGACATTAGTAAAACTGTTTTTTACAGGCAGAGTGATATTCCGCAAGTAACAGAGTTGAACTGGTACTTAGCTTGCTTTTATCCTTATCAAAGACTGACTCTTGCACACAGCTTCAAAGATAAAGCAGACCGACTAGAAGATGTAAATGCCGGTCTTTTTACTTATCCTATGTTAATGGCCGCAGATATTCTATTATATGATGCTGAGGTTGTTCCTGTAGGTAAAGATCAATTGCAGCATGTGGAAATAACACGTGACGTAGCGGGTAGATTCAATAATAAAATGGGTGCTACTTTTATAGAGCCTGAAGCCAAAATTCAGAAAGATGGACTCCTAATTCCGGGTACCGATGGCAGTAAAATGAGTAAGTCGAGAGGGAATATAATTGATATTTTCCAGACAGATAAAAAGCTGCGCAAGCAGTGCATGTCTATAGAAACAGACAGCACACCGTTGGAAGACCCAAAAAATACAGAGACTTGTAATGTTTTTGCACTTTATAAATTAATTGCTCCTGAACAAAAGGTTCAAGAAATGCGCAATAACTATGCCGCTGGTAATTATGGGTATGGTCATGCAAAGCAAGCCCTTTTTGAAGCCCTTTCTGATCGATTTGAAGAAGCTAGAGAGCGTTACGAGTACTTAATGGAGAACAGGCATGAATTAGACATGGCCCTAGAAGAAGGAGCGTTTAAAGCACGCCACATTGCAAATGATGTTTTGAAACGGGTACGCTCTAAAGTTGGGTATTAAGGAGCTGTTTTTTATAATTCAGTAAACCAAGGCGATCAAATAATACAAGGTTTAAAAATGTTGGAGTAGAGCTGCGCCCAGTAATATTTTTTAGACGTAACGAATTTCTTAAACCGCATCTTTATAGTTTTAATAGACTGGAATGGAAGTGCTGGATAGAAAAATCAGTAGCAACAGAGAGAATTAAAAGGGATGATTCTTGGCAACCTAATGACCGTCAAAAGTAAAAAGATCTTTCTTTTTGCAGCTGATACATGCGACGAGAGGAATGCATTTGTACAGAGAACAATAGGACCGCAGTTTCAGAAATCAGAAAAGCCTGTTCCAGTTTTTGAACAGGCTTTATGACACTGTATTTTTTAAAAAGAGTTCATAGCTGATAACCATTCATGTATTGCAGTAGCAAGAACGACTTTCCTTATGGTAGACATCGCTGCTAGCCCGCTGTGGCTATGCAAAAAGGCCCGTCATCTCAGCATCTATTTTATTGATAATTTCTCCTAGATCTTCAGGATTATTTACAAAATCGATATTATCTACATCAATGATCAATAAATTTCCTTTTTTATAATCATGAACCCATCCTTCATAACGTTCATTTAAACGGCTTAGGTAATCTATAGAAATACTATTTTCATAATCACGACCGCGTTTGTGAATCTGGTTCACAAGGTTGGGAATAGAACTGCGCAAATAGATCAACAAATCTGGTGCGGCAACTACTTTTTCCATAAGGTCAAAAAGGGAGCTGTAATTATCAAAGTCACGTTGCGATAACAATCCCATCGCATGAAGGTTAGGAGCAAAAATACTTGCATCCTCATATATGGTTCGATCTTGAATGATTTTCTTCCCACTTTCACGTATTTCTAATATCTGACGGAAACGGCTGTTTAAGAAATAAACTTGTAAATTAAAAGACCAGCGTTCCATGTCCTGATAGAAATCTTCTAGATAAGGATTCTCGTGAACATCCTCAAATTGAGGAGTCCATCTGTAGTGTTTTGCAAGTAATTTGGTAAGCGTGGTTTTACCAGCACCTATGTTTCCAGCAACGGCTATATGCATGTTTAGTTATTAATGGGGTTGATGGTATAGACGTCCAGACGTTTACCGTGCCAAATATAAAGTTTTCCATTCTTTAGATAAAGAGAATTTACTTCCTTTTGTAAAATGCTAATACTTGTCATCTCGCTTTCGCGAAAGCGGTATGCAGCATCTAGCCGCATCACCTTAATTTGATTGTCTGTGATCATAACAAGTGATTCAAAGTCATAGTCTAGTAATGAGCCTTTTATAAAAGGCATAGTGGACGTTTTACTGCCGTAAGAATTATATGTTTCTATATGATTTTCACTCACCACATGACAAAAATTATAGTCGGTTAAGAGTTGGGAAATAGTACCTTTCAACACAGCGGTGCTGATCAAGGTCTTATTATTGATATAATCAAAGAGTTCCAAGCGGTTTTGATCGATATCATGCAGCCATAAACGGCGTTCTCCAGCGAGCCGTGCATGTTCAAAAAATCGAAATGGAGTTAGTTTATTTAAAGAAATACGTTGTTTCTCATTGAGTCGGTTGTCTAGTAAAACTACGGTTTGAGTATTTTTATAAAACAACAATATATGTAAGGGGTTGATTAGATCTACCTCGGTGAGATCACCCAGCTGTACATCATAAAATTGCTGGATCTTTTTCCCTTTCTTTTTAATAAAGGCACCGTTTACTCCGTAATAAATAGCCTCAAAGTCATCCACACCATAGAAAGAATCTGCGGTCAGACGAAATCCTTCATCTGTTTTTTGAGCCTGTAAAAAAGAGCCAATTAAAAGCAGTAAAACTGTCCATTTCATAAATAGCAAATTACGATTATGTAATGGATATTTAGATCAATAGTTCCATTGCTTTAGCGCAGCTGAAGATCGCGAGATTCAACCATCAAAATACAGGGTACAGTTCGCTGTGTTCGACACGTTGATAAACGCCGTTTGGCGCAGGTGCACCAAAGGTTGCCGTAAGAGCATATAAAGCAGAAAAGCTGGAGAAAAAAGCCAGTTTTTAGATTAAACCTATTCAGCAGCTTAATTAGTTTCTAAGCGTTACTTTTACGTACTGCGGACTATAGTGTAGAATAAGGGTTCCATATCCATCGGACTATGGCGCCATCAGTTTATAACCATAACCACGCACGTTTACGATTTCTAGCTCGCTGTCTTGAGCTATTTTCTTTCTCAGCTTTGTGATAAAAACGTCCATACTCCTTCCAGAGAAAAAATCGTCGTTGCCCCATAATTTTTTAAGAATAAAAGTACGATCGAGCACTTTGTTTTTCTTTAATACCAGATGATACAATAAATGAGACTCTCTATGCGTCAGTTTGGTAACCTCTTCTTTATAGATGAGCTGTTGCTTCGGGAAATTAAAAGAGTATTCACCTAATTCATAAATAGCAGCTGTCTTTTGAACTGATTGTCTACTCAGTAAATTCTCGATACGCACAATAAGTTCTTCCATCGAGAAGGGTTTTTTTAGATAGTCATTACCCCCTACATGAAAACCTTCTAGGACGTCTTCTGTCTGTGATTTTGCGGTTAAAAAAATAATGGGAATCTCTTCATTTTCAACACGTATTTTTTTAGCCAGTTCAAAACCGTCTAGTTGTGGCATCATCACATCAAGAACAAGAATATCGGGTTGTTTTTCATGAAATGCATCTAGTGCTAGCGCACCATTGAGCTTGTGACGTACCTTAAAACCTCTAGTTTCTAAGCTTTCTTTTACGATCATTCCTAACGCTGGTTCATCCTCGGCTAGGATGATATCTATGCTGTCTTTATTCATGAGGCAAAGTGATTTTAAAAATAGTTTGTGGTTGTGCAGTAGCGGTGATGCTACCCTTGTGCTTTTCTATAATGGATTTTGTGTAGAACAAACCTATCCCGAATCCTTTCACATCATGAAGGTTTCCTTTTGCTACTCTGTAAAACTTATCAAAGATAAGTTTTACATCTTTGTTACTGAGATTATTGCCATTATCAGTAACGATAATAGTAATGGAGTCAGGTGTGCTGCTCAGGAAAACATCGATCTGATCATCACCATATTTTATGGCGTTATCGATAAGATTATTGATGGCATTTTCTAGATGAAAAGCATCGGCTGTTATGGTGATTTTATGAGTTCCTGGGTCAAAGCAGATGTTTTTTGAGGTCTGGTTTTGATGTTTATTTAAAACCATCTCGATCAACTCATTTACTTCCACTCTGGATTTTTGAAGCATCAATTCATTACTGTCCAGTGAAGCGGTTTCAAGAATACGTTCCACCATATCATTGAGTTTCACTAATTGGTCGCGTCCCATGTTCAAATATCGATCTGTTTTATCGAGATCACCAGTATTGGTGAAACGTTGAACTCCTTCTAAAGCAGCACTTGCTGTAGCGATAGGTGTTTTGAATTCGTGAGTAATGTTAGAAATAAGATCGTTTTTCATTTCTGCTAGCGCTTTTTGATTTCTTATAATCTGTAAGAGATAAAATAGACATAATACAACAGCGGTAATTAATAAGGCACTCAGAATAATTCCGGTTAAATTGAGCCGGTAAATGGTAGGAGAAAGCCCAGAATAAGTAAGTAATAAGGCATCTCCTTTTTGAATCAACTCAGAATTTGCCCGGATAACATTCTTATCAATTTCACCGATTAAAATGTTTTTACGGTCTGTTTTTACAATGTTGAGCTCATACTTCACGTCCAGCCCTTGCTTTTCAAGATTTGAGGACATGAGGCTATCCACGCTTTTCAGATTCATTTGTCCTTCTTGAATACTCAACACCATCTTTGCGGTAAGAGACGATATAGCTTCCTTAAGATTGGACTGGTCAGAAAAAAAAGTTTCTACTTGCAGCTCTTTAAAACTACCGTCTGGTTTCTGAATTTCATAATTTGGAAAATTCCACAAGTCTTCCATAGGTCGTATAGTATTTAAACTATCCATGGAGATGCCTTTATAAATTCTAATCTCAGAAAGATCGCTAGTGACGACATTATTAAGATTGAAACCTCGGTACCCAGAAGCGCGGTTCACACTGTCAATTCTTCTAAAAATTTTATCAAATTCTGACTTTCTATTGGTCGTTTCATCAACAATTATTCCTATGTTGTTCTTTTTTATAAGCTGCTCATAATAGATATCTACACTGTGATCTAGGCCTGTTTGCAGTTCAGAAACTAGGCTCCTTTTGGATTCTTTAAAGTTGTTGTAATTCCAGTACACTTGTATGGCTAGAGTAGCTGCGATAACGACACTTATCAAGACTAGAATAAAGTGATATTTTCTATCATTCATAATTCAAAGGTGCGCTATTCCTATTATATTTTTATGTCGGTTAACAAATATTAACGCAGCTTCACCCTGACAACTATAAAAATAGTTGATATTTGGGACTTCTTTAAAACATCTTTTATGAAAAACTTGAACGTTACTATGTTTCTTTTTGTTGTTCTCGCTTTCGCGAAAGCGCAAACATCACAAGCTCAGCAAGATTTTACGGGCATTGCTTATTATCAAAGTAAAATGACCTTAGAAAAATCTGAAGACAGTTCACAAATGTCAAAATTGGAGCCCGCCATGCGCAAAATGATTGAAGAAGCCATGAAAAAGGCAGGCGAGGCAGAGTTTACATTAAAATTTTCTCGTACAGAGTCGCTTTATGAAAAAGTACAACAACTGGCCGCACCTAAAAAGCCTACAAGCGGTATGAGTATGTCGATTGAAATGACTGGCAATGGAGATACTTATGGAACAACCTATAAAGATCTAACGGCTCAAACTTTTTTAAGAGAAGATAAAATTCAAGGAAAGGAATTTCTGGTTACAGATAAAATAGAACCACTCGCATGGAAAGTTATGGGAGAATCTAAAATGATAGGGAAGTACACTGTTATAAAAGCTACTTATACCTATCCTAAAGAAGAAAAGACAGAAAAAGAAAAGAGAGAAGAGGAAGAAAAAGAACCTAGTTTATTGGACCTGGTAAAAGATAAAGACCGTGTAGTAACCGCTTGGTTTACTATGGATATAGCAGTGAGTAACGGCCCAGGAATTTATCAAGGATTACCGGGTTTAATTCTAGAATTAAACGATGGAGAAACCACTATTCTTTGCAATAAAATTGAAATGAATCCAGAAGGTTTTGAAATTAAAAAGCCTAAAACTGGAAAAAAAATCAACCAAGCAGATTTCGATAAACTACAAAAGAAGAAGGATAAAGAAATGCAAGAACGTTTTAAAAATAGCAAAGGCGGTGTTTTTTTTGAGCAAATAGGAGGATAGGTTTTGTTAAAGTTATCCTAACTTCAAACCAATCTAATTTTGCAAAGTCTTAAAGAATAACTCGCTATTGGAAGCCTGTTTAAAAATATATATCAAAGATGAAAAAATCAATTTTATTAGTATCGTTCATACTAATTACCAATTTTTTAAGTGCCCAAGAATTTTATGGGGAGGCTACCTATATGTCTAAAACGACTATGGATCTAAGCAGCTGGACAGAAGGTCGTGAGATGACACCACAACAAAAAAATCGTATTGAGGAGCGTATGAAGAAAATGGGTGAGAAGACTTATGTATTGAAGTTTAATCGCAACGAATCTACCTATAAAGAAGAAAAACAACTCGCGGCACCTGGACAACGAGGTGGTGGTTGGGGTAATTTTATGGGGACTTCTATGGGAGGAGAAAAATATAAAAACTTAAAAGATGGTCAGTGGATCGAGCAGCGCGATATGATGGGGAAAATGTTCTTAATAAAAGACAGCATCCCTAAATTAGAATGGAAAATCACCGGAGAAACCAGAATGATAGGTCAGTATCAAGCGATCAAAGCGGTAGCGAGTAAAAAGAACAATGAACTGGATCTCTCTTCTTTTAAAAGACGTAGAGGTAACAGTGCAGAAGAAAAGAAAAAAGACAGCCTTGCACTTTCAAATGGTGCCATAGACGAGGTTTTTGAACAAGATCCTCAAGTACAAATCACAGCATGGTTTACCCCACAAATACCGGTACAACACGGTCCAGCTGAGTATGCTGGCCTCCCAGGATTGATCCTTGAAGTAAGTGCTGGAAAAACCACGCTGCTTTGCAGTAAGATTGTGGTAAATCCAAAGGAAAAGGAAGAGATCAAACCTGCAGAAAAAGGCAAAGAAACTACAGAAGAAGAATACAATACTTTATTCAAAGAAAAGATGAAAGAAATGTCAGAACGCTGGGGTCGTGGAAAGGGTGGCCGTGGAGGTAAAGAATAAAGTCACTTAATTTCATAAAATTTGTACGAGCGTCATTCAATCAGTATGCTCGTGTTTTTTTAACTACTCAAATCAAAAAATTAAAATGAAAAACAAGTTACTTTTAGTGTTGCTGTCGTGTTTTATAATTTCTCTAGCCAGTGCACAGTCCGTAAAAATATCTGGTGTAGTGGTCGATAGTACAGGAACCCCACTTCAAATGGCAAATGTAATTGCCTACCAACAGGATAAAAATCTAGGAGCTTTTGGAATTACCAATGATGCGGGTAAATACCAATTGCTCAACCTTAAAAAAGACAGTACGTATGTAGTTAAAGTGTCCTTCTTAGGTCTAAAAACCATGGTAGATACCATCAAAAACATACAGGATAATAGCATAAAAAATTACTTGATGCTGGAAGATCAAAACATGTTAGATGCGGTGAACATCGTTTATGATATGCCGGTATCCATTAGAGGCGATACTATTATTTATAACGCAGACAGTTTTACAAACGGTACCGAAAGAAAACTAGGAGACGTGCTCGATAAACTCCCTGGAATGGAAGTCAATGAAGATGGGGATATTCAAGTAGAAGGGAAAACGGTAGAAAGAGTACTAGTAGATGGGAAGGAATTTTTTGAAGGAGATTCCAGACTGGCGACAAAAAATATCCCAGCAGATGCTATAGATAAGGTGGAAGTCCTGAAGAATTATAATAACGTAGGACAATTAAAAGGGCTTGGAAATGATGAAGATCGCATTGCGATCAACATCAGGTTAAAAAAAGGGAAAAAGAATTTTTGGTTTGGAGAAGTGACAGGATCACTAGGTCAAGGTGATGCTGCTGTGCGATACCAGGCAAAACCTAAGGCCTTCTATTACAGTCCAGACGTTTCGATTAACATTCTTACCGATTTTAATAACCTAGGAATACAATCTTTTACTTTTGCAGATTACCGTCGTTTTGTAGGATTTAAGAGCGGGAACACTCGAAGCAGTGGTTCTTCCATAGACATAGGAACTGGAGCAGGAGGTTTATTGAACCTTCAAGCAAACCGAGCTAAAGAACTAGAAAGTAAATTTGGGGCATTTAATGGATCCTGGAGGGCCAGTAAAAAATTAAGTTTTGATGGGTTTGCTATTTTTTCTAGTGTAGATACAGATCAGGAAACGATTGCTAGTAGAACTTTTATAGGAACAAGCCTAGAACCAGGCGCTGTAGAAAATACAGAAGACCGCTCCACTCAACGCAATCAAATAGGAATCTTCAAACTAGGAGCAGATTATAATCCTAATGCTGATTTTTCTCTAGAATATAACGGTCAGGTGAATCTTAGCGATGTGAGTCAGTTCAACGATTTCACATCAGAACAAGAAGGAATTGTAAGAGATATAGATCAAAATGAATCTCAAAAACCGATTACGTTAGATCAATCGGTTAATGCTTACTACACACAAAGCGAAAAAAATATCTTTGCCTTTGAAGGCAGGTATGTAGATGCAGAAGAAGATCCTTTTTATAATGCTATTATAGATCCTGAAATTGATCCAATAACTGATCTTCCTACAAGACCATTTAACGGTAGGTTAGGACTCGATGAGGAAGATCCCTATAATATCAATCAACAAAACCTAGTACAAAGTACTAAGCTAGATGCAAAAGCAGACTACTGGAGAGTTCTCAATAAGAAAAGTAACATCAACGTTACAGTGGGGACTTCTTTTGTGAACCAAGATTACAACACCAATATTTTTCAAATACGCAATGACGGTACTCGCAACGACCTGACTGGTGCCGACCTAGGAAACGATGTCCACTATAAATTTAGAGATGTTTATGGAGCAGTACATTATAAATTCATTACGGGTAAGTTCACCATAACTCCAGGGGCGACTGCTCACAGTTATACTATTGAAGACAGGCAACTAGGGGATACGAATGAATTGAATTTTGAAGAAATACTACCTGATTTCAATGTGCGTTTTGCTTTAAGATCCAGTGAAAACATCAATTTTGATTATAGAAGGACCATAAGTTTTTCAGATGTAGAGAACTATGCGTTAGGAACGGTTTTTAATAATTACAATTCATTGTTTAATGGTAACAATCATTTATCTGGTACTACAAATGACCGGTATAGTTTGAATTACTTCAATTTCAATATGTTTAATTATACGAATATCAATGCAGGTGTGGTGTATTCCAGACAGACAGATGCTATTCAGAGTAATATAGATCTTAGAAGTATCAACCAAGAAAGTGATTTGATCAACTCTCCATTTGCAAATCAAACGGCCACTGGTTTTGGTCGTTTCTCTAGAGAATTTGGTAAAATTAGAGCTAGTGTAAATGCAAATTTAAATTGGAGCACTTTTAATAACGTTATCAACGGTGATGCTACCGAGTCAGAAAACATCACTCATAGTTATGGTGTGAGCGCAAGAAGTAATTATCAAGATGGAGTCAACTTTGATGTAGGTTACAATGTGAGTTTTAATAATTCAGATAATGGAAAGCAGGTGAACGATGCCACCACACAAACCATTACTTTAAATGCAGACTGGCAAATTAATACCTATTGGTTCCTTGATGTAGATTACGATTTGAACCTTTTTAAAGCAACAGGAGGCGTGAGTAATAATTACGATTTCCTTGAAGCGGCTCTATTTTACAACAAACCAGATTCCAAATGGGAATACAAACTGGCTGCCACTAACCTTTTAAATACAGAAGCATTGAATAGAAATAGTTTTGGTCAGATCGCCACCAGTACTAGCTTTTATACAGTACAACCTAGATATGTTTACCTGCAAGTGCGATATGATTTGTAAGTTATAAAATCCATTACCTCTAAAGCAGCTCTTGATTTAAAAGCTGCTTTTTTATTGGGGCAAGTTGAGGAATATACCTCTTGCTAAAACAGAATAACTTCTATATGTATACTGACGGGTGATGCATCAAAACCTTGTATTTGTTTTAGTCAATCACTCTTAACAATGCAGTTAATTATTTAAACCTATCTACAATTGATAGTATGAAAATATTTTTCTCGCTACGTACCCTTTTCATTAGAGCCATCACGATAGCACAGGAATTTACTGATGCTCGTGTCAAAGAAATCATCTAGCAGCATCGAGAATTGGATCGTGGTCCTTAAAAAGTATCAACTGTTACTGTACAGATGGCAGCCTTAGAGACTCGAGAGACCACTGCCCAGAGCTTAACATGGAACAGACCATCAACGACAACGATTCTGAATATAGATTTAGGGTATTACATACAACCCTAATAAAATCACATTTTGTCGGGATGGCCTTATTTTACTAGTGTTTTAAGACTTACTTTTGTTGTAATGAGCGGTATTTATATACATATTCCATTTTGTAAGCAGGCATGTCACTATTGTGACTTCCATTTTAGTACTAATTTGAAGCACAAGACAGCTATTATTGATGCTATTTGTGATGAGTTACGCTTTCGCAAAAGCGAGTTTAAAAACACTACCGTGCAAACCCTATATTTCGGTGGTGGAACGCCCAGTGTTCTGGAAGTGGATGAGGTAGAAAGGATTATTCAAACGGTTTTTGATCATTACTTAGTAAGTTCAAATCCTGAAATAACCCTGGAGGCAAATCCCGATGATTTAACAGAAGAAAGACTTATCTTATTCTCAAAAACTAGAATTAACAGGCTCTCCATAGGGGTACAGAGTTTTTTTGAGGAAGATTTAAAATTAATGAATCGCGCGCATAATGCAAAGGAGGCTCATCAATGTATTGAACAAGCGGTGAATTATTTCCCTAATATTTCCATTGATCTTATTTATGGAATCCCAGGAATGAGCAAGGATCGCTGGAGAGAGAATTTATACAAAGCCATCCAGTTAAACGTTCCACATATTTCTAGTTATGCGCTCACAGTAGAAGATAATACCGTGTTAAAATCTTTGATAGAAAAAGGAATGGTGCCAAAAGTAGAAGATGAAGTGGCACAACAACATTTTCAGATATTGCTAGACGTTATGGAGTTGCATAGTTTTGAGAATTATGAATTCTCCAATTTTGGTAAAGAAGGTTTCTTCTCCCAAAATAATACCGCTTACTGGACGGGTAAGAGTTATATAGGCATAGGTCCTAGCGCTCACAGTTTTGATGGTAAAAGACGCGGTTGGAATATCAACAACAATGTCAAATACATGAAGGCCATTCAATCTGGAGAGCTTCCCATGGAAATTGAAGTACTCACTCTGGTAGATCAATACAATGAATACGTCATGACTGGTTTGCGCACGATTTACGGTGTCTCCTTAGATAAAATAGAAACAAATTATGGCGGTAATTTTAAAGATTATCTTTTGCTACAATCAGAAGTATATTTAAAAGAACACCTGCTCTACTTAGATGGGGATACTTTATTGGTGACTAGGAAAGGAAAATTCCTCAGTGATGGAATCGCTAGTGAATTATTTATGGTAAATTTGAGTTAGATAGTTGGAATTTTTGAGCTATGAACAGGGACTCATTAGCTTTGAGTTTCGATTTATCTTCTTAGAATTCAAGAAGATTGACAGTAAAATGCTATAATCTTAGTACAAGAGCTGATTCCAATTTTAGTAGAGATCTGCTGGGTCTATCTCTGAGTACAATGGAGTTTTCACATCCTTTTTTTGTCATCCCAGAAAATTTTGATCGAGATGTGTATCTAGAAATAAGGATATGGGTTCAAAATTTATCTGGCATCCATGACGTATCGCAATCTCAAATCAAACGGAGAAGCCTTTCATATTCGGTATGCCATCTATTCGTATGGGCATGGTCAATAATATTGAGATTTATAATCTAAGGGATTAAGATATCTTTAAATCCTTTAGCTTTCTAAATAACAGGGACACCTCATTATAAAACAGCTATAAGATGATCAGTTTTGCTTTTTCATTGAATTCGTGCAGTTATTTCCTCGGTCCTAAAGTTGAAATCACTAATTATACCGATTTGGTGATATAAGAAGTTGTGGTTGTCACAACTGATGAGTTTTCGGTTTTAAGATTT
>NZ_JBLIGN010000059.1:0-16595 GCF_047636915.1 Nonlabens sp.
GAGCAGCGCAATGAACTCGATGAAGCTATTGAAGCTTATGAAAAAGGAATGGCGCTTAATGACAAGCTGGACTATAATTTCCAGTTGGCCAAATTATATGGGGAACAAGGAAATATAGAAAAGATGTTTGATAAAAACATCCAGCTTATTGAGGGAAATCCAGTTTATAGACCGCGAGCACAAGCCCTGTTTTCTCAATACGTAACTGATGATGCAGAGAATGAAGGAAACAAACTTTTAAGGAAAGTACTGCTATTGCGCCTGCGCAATCAACCAGACCCTATCTACAACCAACTGCTGTCCTGGCTTTTTGTACAACAAAAGGATTTTAAAAAGGCATTTATCCAAGAAAAAGCTATCTATAAGCGTGAGGAAACCAATATGGATAACATTCGGGATCTGGTAGTAACTGCTATAGATGAAAATGACCTGGAAGCGGCAGATGAGATTCTGGATTATATGATTGAAGAATCACAATCGATAAATGTGAAGTACCTAGCGCAAAGCCTTAAAATAAAACTAAAAGCTGCAGCAGCGACTTCAGACGAGTATGAGGCTATTCTACAAGATTATGAAAGGCTCTTCTTAATTTATGGTACAGAAAAAGAGACTTTTAGGTTGCAGTTGGACTACGCAAGATTTTTAGCTTTTAAAATGGAGCAAGCTCAAAAAGCAACCGATTTACTTATAGTGTTAGAACAAACAAATCTCAGTAAATTTCAAAAAGCAGATGTGAAAATGCTGCTAGCAGATATTCTTGTTTTGCAAGAGCAATTCAATCGTGCTTTAATTTTTTACAGTCAGATTCAGAATGATGTGCCTAACGATTTACGTTCCCAAGAATCGCAGTTTAAAGTGGCCCGGACTAGTTATTATCAAGGCGATTTTCCTTGGAGCCTGACTCAATTGAAAGTGTTGCGCAGCGCAACTAGCAAATTGATAGCAAATGACGCCATGGAGCTAAGCCTGACTATTGCAGACCACTCTATAGAAGACACCACGTTTGTTGCGTTGAAAGCTTTCGCGAAAGCGGAATTAAAACAATACCAGAACAAACGATCTGAGGCCATTACTTTGTACAGTCAGTTACTGTTAGATCACAAAGGAGACCCTATTGAAGACGAAGCATTGTTAAAACAAGCATACTTATATGAGGTGGAAGGAAGGATGGAACAAGCTAGAGATAATTACCAACTCATCATCGATAATTATGGAGATGGCATCCTTTCAGATGATGCGCATTACAGACTGGGATTGTTATATCAAGAACAGCTTGCAGATCCATTAAAAGCAAAAGAACTTTTTGAAAAAATAATATTTAGCCATGCAGATAGTATTTACTTTGTAGATGCGCGCAGGCGATATCGCAGGCTGCGTGGTGATCAAAACGATAAGGCTTTTTAATTTTAAATCAATTTATTTCATTTATGGTTATTTATAATGTCACTTGTAATATGCATTCTTCACTAGAGGCAGAGTGGATTCCTTGGATAAGAGAACATATTGCAAAAGTATTGGGTACAGGCCTTTTTATAGATGCAAGGTTTACCAGAGTTCTTGTAGAAGATAAAGATGGATACAGCACTTTCTCTATTCAGTACAAAGCGATAGATAAAGAAGCGCTTCAAAAATATTATGATGATTTTGCACCCGCATTGAGGCAAGAAGGATTGACTAAGTTTGGTGAACGTGTACTTTCGTTTAGAACAGAACTGGAATTGATCGATGAGTATAATGTGAGGCGTGATTAGTTGGTGAATTTGTGAGCCGTGAGTTAGGAGTTCAAAGGAGTGCCATTTTGTTGCGAACGACAAAACAATACGACTGACAACCCAGTTGCCCGTCGGACATCTTCCCAAAGGGAAGAATCTTTAAACCATGAAAAGACTCAAATAACTAATAACCGACAACTAACACACTGATAATCATAGTTTGGCTAAATATAAAAAATACACCTCGTTTGATAAAGGCGTTACCGCAAAGAAACACCTAGGACAGCATTTTCTTAAAGATGACAGTGTTGCTATACGCATTGCAGACTCTTTGAGCTACAAAGGTTATGATCAAGTTCTTGAAATAGGACCAGGAACCGGGGTGCTTACAAAGCATATCATTAGAAAAGAAATTAAAGTTACTGCTTTAGAATTGGATCGAGAGTCAGTTGCTTATATGAAACAAACTTTTCCTATAGAACATTCTAAAATTGTAAATGAAAGTACTTTCGAAGTGATAGAAGCAGATTTCCTAAAGAAAAATTTGAAAGATATTTATGGAGATGGTTCATTTGCTATTATAGGGAACTTCCCCTACAATATAAGTACTCAAATTGTTTTTAAAACTATTGAAAATAGAGATCAGATTCCAGAATTCGGAGGGATGTTTCAAAAAGAGGTGGCTAAACGTATTTGTGCGCTGCACGGTTCAAAAACATACGGGATATTATCTGTTCTATCACAAGCCTATTTTCATGCAGAGTATTTGTTCACTGTGGGCCCAGAAGTATTTAACCCGCCGCCCAAAGTAGATAGTGGTGTGTTGCGTTTAACACGTAAAGAAGACTACAATGATTTACCGTGTTCCTATGCAAAGTTGCGTCAAGTAGTAAAACTAGCGTTCCAGCAACGTCGCAAGACCTTGAGAAATTCCTTGAAAACAATGGATTTACCTGATGCGATGCGAGAAAAAGAAATTTTCAATTTACGACCAGAGCAGATAAGTGTAGAAATGTTTGTAGAGTTGGTGCAGGAGATGGAGGCTTTGGAGTCTTAAAATATAAAGAAATAAAGAGGCGCATCCAGATGTAATAGCAGTGCAGCTGGGATAAAAATAGGAGCGGCAGAACGCAATGCTTATGGAGATATGATAACTTCTAACCAGTACCACAAACTTTTAATCGCATCAAAATTTAGCTCTTATATCACTGACTATTAGTATTTTACCAGCTCAGATAGGATTAAAACCGACGTTGTGGATGGTGAGAGCAGTTAAATGTCCAAACGCTTCTTATGGGAAATAACATTTGAAATCCCAATACATTAAAAACTATAATATCAATATAAGCAACTACAATACTTGAATCGTGTGTATGGGCTTAGATTTGTTTAACTTTGTACTTTACTAATTAAAGAAAATAACATGGCACTAGAAATAACAGATGCAAACTTTGAAGAAACAGTATTAAAAAGTGATAAACCAGTATTGGTTGACTTTTGGGCGGCATGGTGTGGACCTTGTCGTATGGTAGGACCCATCATTGATGAGGTTTTTACCGAGTATGCTGACAAAGCTGTAGTAGGTAAAATGGACGTGGATGCAAATCAAGAATTTGCGGCTAAATACGGCGTGCGTAACATTCCTACAGTATTGGTTTTTCAAAACGGTGAAGTAGTAGGTCGTCAGGTAGGAGTTGCTCCTAAGAATGCTTACACAGATGCTTTGGACGCTCTTTTAACCTAGTATTCAAGATATATAATGATTGAGCCTGCTCTTTTGGAGCGGGCTTTTTAATGCTCTTTTTTCAGATTGGTATGAGGCTGAATTTTTTTTTTGCAGCAAGTTGGAATTTCTAGCCATACTTTAGTAAAATACTAATACAGTGCTAATGGCTATTGTGTTATCTTGATATCAAAGCAACACATCATGAGCAAGACCATAGTATTAAAGCACAGACCTGAAGGAATCCCAAAGGCAACTGATTTTGAAATTATTGAAGAGGAACAGCCGCTACCAAATAACGGAGAAGTATTGTTGAAAACAAGATATATTTCTGTAGATCCTTATTTGCGAGGACGCATGCGGGACGAAAAGTCCTATATAGAACCATTTCAACTAGAGAAGCCTGTAGCGTCAGCTATAGTTGCTGAGGTGGCAGAAAGTAAGCATGACGACTTTAAAAAGGGAGATTTTCTTACTGGAATGCTTGAATGGAAAGAATTTCAGACCTCTAAAGCAAAAGAATTACGCAAAGTAGATCCTCAACAAGTTCCACTAAGCGCCTGTTTGGGGGTTTTAGGAATGACAGGACTAACAGCATTTTTTGGTTTGAATAGGATAGGAGCACCTAAAAAGGGTGAGACGCTTTTAGTTTCTGATGCTGCTGGTGCCGTAGGTTCTATTGTTGGGCAGATTGGGAAAATCAAAGGGATGAAGGTAATTGGCATTGCGGGAACTGATGAAAAAGTGGCCATGCTCAAAGATAAATTTGGTTTTGACACTGCCATGAATTATAACAAAGTTAGCGATATGACCAATGCCATTAAAGAACATGCTCCAGACGGTGTAGATGTTTATTACGATAATGTTGGAGGAAGTACACTGGATGCAGCAATGAAGAATATGAATCGATTCGGTCGTGTGGTAAATTGTGGTGCCATCTCGCTTTATAATGAAACTGAGCTACCCACCGGCCCTAGGTTAGAAACAACTTTAGTAAAAAAAAGCATCAAGATGCAGGGTTTTATAGTGAACAATTATGAGAAAGATTTCTCGGAAGGTATCCAGCAACTCTCTCGATGGTTGAGGGAAGGAAAGTTACTGCATGAAGAAACTATTATGGAAGGATTTGATAAAACTCCACAAGCGTTTATAGATCTTTTCAATGGGAAGAACAAAGGCAAAATGGTGGTTAAGGTCTATTAGGTAGTTGAGATCTATTTGTTTGTTTTGTTTTCGCTTTCGCGGAAGCGAGAATAGAACAAACCCATAACTACTAGTAACAAGCAGATAGGTATGGTCGGAGATTCCTGCTTTATTTTATTATCTTCACCTTATGAACGTACAACAAGAACTCCATAAAACTTCTGGGTTTAAAAACTTACAATTACTGGCTAGTCAGGTGGTCGAGGGGTATATAAGTGGTATGCACAAATCCCCTTTTCATGGTTTTAGTGCGGAGTTTGCGGAGCATAGAATTTACAATCCTGGCGAAAGCACACGTCATATAGACTGGAAGTTGTACGCAAGAACAGACAAGCTGTATACAAAAAGATACGATGAAGAGACCAACCTACGTTGTCATCTCATAGTAGATAACAGTCCGTCCATGCATTACCCAAAGACTAAAAATCAGGAAATAGGATCGCTTAATAAAATAGGTTTTACGGCGCTGGCAGCAGCGAGCGTCATGAATTTATTGAAGAAACAGCGCGATGCGGTAGGATTAAGTATTTATGCAAATGAGTATGAGTATTATGCCCCGGAAAAAGGAAGTGAAAGACACCACAACATGTTGCTGGACCAACTGTCAAGAATAAGTAGTGAAAAGCCTAGTGGTCAAACCACCGATACTTATAAATACCTTCACGAAATTGCAGAAAACATAAAACGGAGATCCCTGATATTTCTTTTTACAGATATGTTTCAAAGCGATAGACATGAAGACGATTTGTTTGAGGCCTTAAGACATTTAAAATACAACAAACACGACGTAGTTCTTTTTCATACCTATGATAGTACCACTGAGGTTAACTTTGATTTTTCAAACAAACCAACTCGCTATACAGATGTAGAGACTGGCGCGTATATCAACCTTTATGCAGATAATGTAAGAGAGGAGTATCAGAAAGTGGTAAAAGAATACTTTGAAAAACTACGGGTGCGCTGTGGGCAAAATAAGATCAAGTACATGCCAGTAGATATTCAACAAAATTTTGATGTGGTGATGACCACATTTCTTTTAGAACGACAACTATTCAGATAGAGACACTCACATTCTAATTTAAATAGACCACCTGATTTTACTTTAGGTCAGGTTTTTTTATAAAAAAAAAGCCCATCCGAAGATAGGCCCAAAACAAATGAAAAATCATAAAATGTGTATTGGTTGCTAAGCAATTGCATGGAGAGATATTTAGTTTTTAATAAATTTCTCCACTTGAACAGTATCAGCATTTATTAATTCTACAAAATAAATACCTCGTCTTAAATTGCTTATTTCATAAAAGGTTTGTGATCCATGAAAGCTCATGACACGTTGTCCAGAGACATTATAAATAGTCACCCGTTCTACTTCTTGAGATAATTTAAAGGTCTCTGAAGCTGGATTAGGAAACAAACGTATCAATGGAGATGAAGCAGTGTGGTCTTCATTACTCAATGGATCCTGTAGTTGTTGAGTCGTATATAATTTATAGGCACCGGGCTGTAGATTAATTAAAGCCGTTTGATTCGTAATATTCACTGCCGTGTTGTTGTTAAAATAGTCATACCAAGTTCCCGTCTGAGAGAAGTTGGGATTTACATTTTGACTAACGACATCAAAGTTTGCAATAACAACTGCATCAAACTGACTTCCATTAAGATAAATTCTTTTTACCAACCCAGCTAGATCAAGGTTATTATTGGTCGTATTAAAGGTATCTGGATACCGTGTTTTAAAATTAATCATAGTGGCGGTCACATTATAAAGATCCATACGATCTGCATCTGTGTCATAATTTAAGGTCCATGGAATAGGTTTGCGTCCTGTACGACCGTTTAAATCAATATCTATTTCATAACCCAACTCTCCAAATTGCCACAGCATTTTGGGGCCAGGAATGCTATACAGTATTGCGGCTACGGCTTCTTGTCTATCTAAAGCAACAGGCAGTATTCTTATGTTATGAGCTGGATTTGATGTATTCCCAAAGGCTAGATTTCTATTCATTAAACGCTGTTCGTCATGACTCTCTGCATAAGCAACTAAATGTTGCTCATTCCAGCCACGTGATAAAAAGTACGAGCGGAAAACGTTATTATTACTATTGAATCCCATAGAGTTCTGATTAAACTCATCACTCATTTTTCCCCAGAGCATGAAACCGTCATTTGCAAGAACGGTTTCTTCCGCATTATCCCCTAGATGCTCAAGAATCATGTAAATGTCATTACTTGTTGCATTCCAAATCGTGTTTTTATAGTCGTTTAAGATATCTACTCTAGATTGATCATAAGCATTCCATGCGCCTATATTCCCTACAGTTAGGTTTTGAGTAAATCCTTTTGATAAGTCAAAACGGAATCCATCAACACGGTATTCATCAATCCAGTACTGTAAGGTTTGTTTTACATACTCTTTAGTCCATTGACTTTCATGATTAAAGTCATACCCTACATTGAAATCATGAGTTGGGGTAACGTTCAAATAAGGATTATTTGCAGCAGGTCTAAAGTTAGCTTGGTCCCACCATAATTGACACAATGGAGACTGGCTAAATGCGTGATTGTATACAACATCTACAATAACAGCTATACCCTTTGAGTGACATAGATCTATCAATTCTTTAAATTTATCTGCCGTACCATAGGCTTTATCGAGTGCTCCATGATATTTGGGATTATAGCCCCAGCTGTCTGTTCCTTCAAATTCATTAACAGGCATTATTTTAAGAGCATTTATACCCAGTGTTTCTAAATAATCCAATCGATTAATAACCTCTTGAAAGCTATCCTCTTCAGAAAAATCACGAACTAAAAGCTCATAAAAAACTAGATTTTCTTGATCGGGTCTTTGAAAATTACTGGTCGTCCATGTATAAGGTGTCTCTTGATACGTATGTAAGGAGAGGTCACCAGTGGTTTGTCCATCTGGGTATGTTGGTAGATTAGGGTAATTACCAGGTTTTATAAACTGGTCACTTCCCGGATCAAGAATCAATTCAGAATATGGATCAGCTATTTTAAGGCTGTAATCTACTAGATATTGGTATTGAAACGTTTGGTTTACAGAAAATTCTGTTGCTGGAACAGTGAGCCAAAAGTAAGCACCGTCTTTATTCATCTGGTAATTTGTTTCTAGATTCCAGTTGCTAAAATCACCCACAAGAATCACATCATCTTTAAGAGGTGCAGCAAGCAAGAAAGTAACGCTGCCATCAGGATTTTCATTTACTCCATTTTTTAACCCTGTAGGTCGCGGTAGATTTTGAGTCGCTGCGGGAACATAAACGTTCACTGTAGCACTAGATGTATCTGTGCCATTATTAGCATTGATAGAAATAGCATAAGATCCAGAACTTGTGAATGTGTAAGGGCTAGTGATACTCGTCGCATTAGTTGTTGCAATACTGGAACCATTAACGCTAAGGTCAAGAGCTGTATTTTGGGAAGAGTCTCCAGATACTGTTATGGATTGGTTCACACTAAATACAGCGCCATTTTGAGGCGAAGTTATGGTTGTATTCAATCCAGGTAGGAAGATATCGAGAAAAATGTCTGGGTTCGTTTGTGCGGTTGCTGCTGAGTTTCTGATAACTAAACATATTTCAGAAACCACATCTCCTGGTGCAACATTATAAAATTGCTCAATGCTAGAGCCTAAGCTAAGTTGATAATTGTTGCCACCAGCATTTACAAATTGGGGTGCACCACTATTTTCCGTAAAATTTGGGACAATAATATTTTGCCAGCGTTGTCCATTTATAGTCACCCCAGTATAGGCATATAGGGTGCCCGTAACATTTTCTAGTGCCGTGCCGGTGGCATCAAAATTTAGGGTAACAGGATCATTTTGGGTTGCTGTAGAAGGCGTTATTGTTACTTGCGCTTTCGCGAAAGCAAAACAAATAAAGGCCATAAAACATAAAGTACAGTTCTTCATAACTTGAGTTTTTAGCTAAAAAAGGGCTCCTCAAAGCCCTTTTTTAATAATAATAATAGGAATGCTATTTTTAAATTGATGTAGCGGTATAAGAGTAAGCACGTGGTATACTTAAGTCTAGTTCTATTTTATATAAGCCTGGTGCTTCCGTAAAATTTACATCTCCAGCATTAAATTGAAGTGTTCCATCACCATCTACCCCGAAATTATTTTGTGGACTACCCCAGTCATCATTTGCTCTAAATTTAAAAGCGTCTTGAGTCATGTTGACATCTACTTCCCATTTTCTAGAGGTTGGGTTGTAAGTCATATCTGTATCTGGGTCATTCCAAGAGTTAGGAGTTGCTGCACCTATCAATGCCCAACTAGTAGCCGTTGCTGACCAAGAGGCATCATTAGTACCAGGATCACCATCAGGATCTGTATCGACCTGGATATAATAATATCCTGGTCCAGTTACAGAAAGGTCGCCACCAGCTAGATCTAACATTCCTGTTCCTCCATCACCATAAGCTTCATCCCAGTCTTGCTCTAAGGTAATTTTGAAATTAGGGGATAGTACATTCATGTATACAAAGCCTTCATATGCGGTACTGCCAAATTCTACAGCCTCTATGTAAGGTGTTAGAGGGTCTTGTGGAGCCCAGTCAGCGCCATAGCCACTAGCCGCAGCATAGTTTCCAGGGATCCATAATTTAGGACTTTCTGTGGTGTAAGGAGTGACTGGAAATACAAGAATATCAGAAAATAACGTTTCCATACTTGCATCAGCGGTGGTTCCTTTAACCCGCATGGCAACAATTCCTTCTGTAAAAGGAGTTAAACCCAGCGTTGCTGAGATTTCATTTAGTCGCTCTACACTTAAACCTACATTGTCGCCGTTTGTTGAGGTTACAGAAATAGCATTGTCAAAGTTAGATGCGTCATTAGAGGCCTCTACTTCATAGGTTACTGAAATAGGGGTTTGAAAGGTCACTGTATTCCAAACCAGTCTTTCTGCTAGATTATCCTTGGTATCAAATGTTAATATGTAGGATGATGAAGCAGTTGATTTAAAGGATAACTGACCTTCTGGTTGGTCGATGAAGAACTCTTCATCATTATCACTACATGATATTGCTGTCGCAATCGCTAGAAAGGAGAACAAAAGAATAGAAAACTTTTTCATATTATAATTTTTTACGATATTAATATCCAATATTCTGGATGAGATTTGAATTTAAATTAAGTTCTGTGGTAGGAATAGGATACAGGTTTCTGAAGGAAGCAGTTGTGGTGCCATTTTGAACATTTCCTTTCCATTCCCAAATTCCGTTGGAAGAGAATTGATTGAAACGAATTAAGTCTTGTCTTCTATGCCCTTCCCAATATAGTTCTCTTGCTCTTTCATCAATAATGAAGTCTAATGTAAGATCACTGTCGTCTATTCCATTAAGATTGTTTCCATAAGCTCTTTCTCTTAAGGTATTTATATATCCTACGGCTGTACCGGCATCGCCGCCGGCGCCTCTAGCTACTATTTCTGCATACATTAAATAGGCATCAGCAAGTCGGAAAACTGGTAAGTCGGTACTGACAAAAGTTGGATTAACTCCTGGCGTTCCGTTTAATTCAATATTTTGAAATTTAACAATGGCAAAACCGTTATTGAAATTACCCACGTCTGCAATGCTTTTAGTTTGTCCTTCATCAAAAAAGTTTTCGCGTCCATCAGCTGAATTTTCTTCATTAGGAAATAGCTCAACAAATTCTGGAGTGGTTCTTAACCCACCCCAACCAGCATCTAATCCGTATACTGCAGGGTCCATGATGGTTCCACCTACCGCTGCGTGAGATAGAAAAGTAGTGCCACCGAATGTTTGAGTGTTGTCACCATCAAAATTAATAGTCCAAATAAACTCATTTTGAGCTCCGTTAGAATCATTGTCAGCAAGAAACAACGCAGGATATCCTAAGGCTGTATCTACCGAAAAACCTTGACTAATGACGCTATTCGTATAAGTAAGCGCATCTGTATATCGTGCAGTTCCGGTATATACTTCTGCATTTAAATATAATTTTGCGAGTAACATTTGTGCTGCTGCTTGACTCACTCTGCCGTATTCGTTTCCTCTTCCAGCTGGAAGATCATCCATGATGGTTAATAATTCAGATTCTATGTAGTTAAAAAGATCACTTCTGGAAATATAAGCAGGCAATTCAGAACCGTCTGCTGCTGTATTTTCTGTAGTGAAGGGCATAGTGCCAAAAAGGTCCATTCCATGATAATAAGAATAAGCTCTTAAAAAACGTGCATCACTGACATAACTTTTTACTAATGCTGATTCTTCGCTAGATAATCCAGCATTTGCAATTGCGGCATCTGAGGACTCTTTTATAAAAGCATTATTTATGGTTACTTGATAGCCTATCCTTGCGAACATAGCCGCTATGAACTCATTATCTTTAGTCCAATTTTGATAATGTAAATCTCTGATAGTTCCATCGTTCCAAGCAATGATTGCTTCGTCTGTAGAAAGCTCTTGAAGTTTCCAGTACAACCTACCATAATTAGAAAAGCCACCGTCAATTCCTGCAATGTCAGCAGCGCCGTCGCCTCCTTGCTGTCCGCCAATAATTAGTCCAGCATAAAGCTTAGCCCATCTTCCTTGAAAGTCTTCCAGACTAGAAAGCGGTCCAGAAGCCTCGGTGTTTCCTTCTGGCTCTAGATCCAAAGTATCATCGCAAGCAACTAGAGTTGCCACAGCAAAAAACAATATGATAATCGATTTATATATTTTCATTTTATTAAAAGTTTAAAATTCAAAATTAAGGCCAAAAATAAGTCCCCTACTCCTTGGGAAAATTGCACCATCTACACCATTTCCTATTTCAGGATCTAGACCGCTATAATCAGTAATTACAAATAAATTTGTTCCTGTTACAGAAGCTCTGATGTCTACTTGGTCTGTGTTAAAGGTATATCCTAGTGAAAGGTTATCTAATCTTACAAAATCTGATTTTTCAATATATTCACTAGAGAACAGTAAGTTAAGTGGTCCACTTTGGAAACGATCATCTATAAATCCACCAGTAGTATTGTTAAGCCATTCTCCTGGATTGTTAGTTATGGCTTCTGTGTTTTCTCTGGCAGCTCTTACATTATTGTAGTTGTAACCACCTACTGCGCCTCTCAGTGTAAAGCTCATGTCAAATCTCTTATAATTAAAGTTGGAGGTGAAACCAAAAAAAGCATCTGGATTACCTTGCTTGTAACGTACCCGGTCATCACTATTGATAACGTTATCACCATTGCGATCTGCAAAAACACCGTCCAGCGGTCTCCCATCTGGCCCATATACTTGGCGATAAACTAAGAAAGATGTAGGGTCGGCTCCTACTGCCCATTCTTGAATGAAATTATTAAAGCCTTGTCCTCCTATCGGAGTTTGAGATATTGGGGCGTCATTGGTTCCTAAGGAAAGATCCGTAATTTCAATTTCACTGAAGGTAAGATTACCTCCTATATTCCAGTTAAAGTTTTCCGTTGTAACGACTTTTAGGTTAGCATCAATTTCAATACCCCTACTTTGGGTAGCGCCTACGTTTTGCAATGCAAAGTTTCCTAAAGAGCCTACACCTAAAGGGCCAAATTGAAGTAAATCCTCCGTATCTCTTGTGTATACATCTACAGATCCTGTTAGACGGTTATTAAAAAATCCGTAATCCACACCTAAGTTCCATTGATTCGTTTTTTCCCAAGTAAGGTTTGTAACGAGTTCAGGTCTTATAGTAGTGTAAAATTGATTCCCTATTTGAACTTGCGCTTGAGCATTACTAGGGGTAGATCGCGGCAGATACAAAAAGTCTTGACCTATATCTTGTTGTCCAGTAATACCATAGCCACCTCGAATTTTAAGTTGAGAAATAAAACCACTATTTTGAATAAAATCAGTATTGGTCAACTTCAAACCTGCACTTGCTCCACCAAATGTTCCCCAGCGATTCTCTGGCGAGAACCTTGATGTTCCATCACGTGAAACGCTTGCAGAGAGTACTAATAAATCCTTAATATCTATAGAAGCTCTTCCAAAAAGAGAAATCAATCTATTTTCATTAAAGGCTTCAAAGGGATCTATAGCTATACCATTATTGTCTTGACTAAAACTAACACTTTCTCTTCTAAAGGCTTGTAAGCTGCTACCTAAGGTAAGTTCTAATTTGGAGTCTATACCTTTTAGGTCAGTTTTGTAATCAAATCTGCCATTAATAAGTTGGTTAACTCGTATACCGTTAGAACTAGATTGTAAACCGGTAGGTGTTAATCCGACTCCTGAATTTGGGAGTCTATTAGAAAAGGAATCAAATTCGTTATAATCGATACCTATAGTACCGTTAAATCTCAAGCCTTCTACTCTAGGAATTTTATAGTCTGCTTGAAGGGTTGTACGTATTTGGTTGTTGTTTGTCGCAGCGCTTAAACTCTCTAATAAGCCCAATGGATTCCTTGGTGCATTTGGGTCAACGGTACCATTACCTTGAAAGTATTCAAAAAAACCATTAGGACCGTTGGGATCAAAGATTGCTTGAGTAGGGTCAAAGTCAATTGCAGACCCTATGGCTCCTTCATCTGCATTGCGTATTTCTTCCAATGCGCCTTGTATACTAAGGGTTAATTTTAGATCATTGTTCAGTAATTTCTGAATAACACTCGCATTTAAGCTCGCTCTTTCATAACCAGAACTTTTAAGCGTACCATTTTGGTTGGTATACTCTATGTTAGCCCGTAAAGCGGTATTGTCAAAACCTTTTTGTAAGGTTATATTATGTATGGCGCGAGTTGCAGTTTGATAAATTTCATTTTGCCAGTCTGTGTTGGCGTCACCTAATAATGCGATTTCTTCTGGAACACCTCGTTCGTTTATAATACTTCTGAATTCATCTCCTGTTAATACATCTAGGCGACCTGCATTATTATCTATTGCAAACTGAACGTTATAACCTACCTGCAAATCACTGCTTAATTTCCCCTTTTTAGTAGTAATAAGGATCACTCCGTTTGAGGCTCTGTTACCATATATAGCAGTAGCACTTGCATCTTTGAGTATGGTAAAGCTTTCGATTTCAGATGGGTTGATGGTATTGAGGTTTGCGTTGTTAGAGTCTAGAGGGATTCCATCTACTACATAAAGAGGATCTGCATTGGCACTCAAGGTAGAGCCAGCCCTTACTCTTATCCGAGGTCCATCTCCAGGACGACCAGATGCGGCCGTTACTTGCACACCAGCAGCTTTACCTGCAATTAACTGTCCAGGAGAAACGATTGCTCCTTTGTTAAATTCTTTGTCGGTCACGGTGGTTTGCGCTGCTGTGATATTTTCTTTTGTAGTACTACCATAACCTATCAGAACTATAGTGTCGAGCTCAGAAGGGTTTTCTTTTAGTGTAGTATTGATTTCGGTCTGTCCGGCATAAGGAATCTCTTGTGTTGTATACCCTATAAAGGAGAACACAATTACGGCATCTTTGGGAACATTGTTTAACGTGTATTTTCCGTCAAAATCTGTTGACGTACCGTTAGGAGTCCCTTTTACTGAAACAGTTGCTCCTAAAGCTGGTAAGCCGTTAGATTCGAGAACTGTACCAGTTATTACACTTTGTGCAAATGCAAAAAACGGTACTAAAAATAACAGTAAAACTGCTTTGAATTTTTGATTCATTTTTTTGATTTAAATGATTGTTAATGTTGTCTTCTTCACACACGACGGCTAAATTATGTAAAGAAACGGTTACCAAAACGTTTTAACTAGAACATTCTACGAAAACGATTTCGGAAATCTGTAGTCTTATTTTATAGTATCTTCACATTCGCGAAAGCAAAACATACTATAACTCATAACTTAAAGTTATAATGGCTCAAAAGATTACACTAAAGAAAATAGCAAAAGACTTAAAAGTATCTATATCAACAGTTTCAAAGGCTTTAAGGGATTCTCATGAAATAAGTGCAGAGACAAGGAATAAGATCAAAGGGTATGCAAAAGAATTCAATTACAGGCCTAATAGTATAGCGCTAAGTTTAAAGAATCAGAAAACAAAAAAGATAGGAATCATTATTCCCGAAATAGTGCATCATTTTTTTGCAACAGTAATTTCGGGCGTGGAACGTGTGGCAAATGAAAAGGGCTATCAAGTAATAATTACCTTATCTGGAGAAAGTTTTGATAAAGAAGTGGTCAACATGGAGCTGCTGGCTAATGGCAGTATTGATGGCTTTATAATGAGCCTTTCTAAAGAGACCATGGAGAAGCAAGACTTTCATCATTTGAGGGAAGTGACGAATCAAGGTATGCCTATTGTTATGTTCGATCGGGTATGCAACGATATACCCTGTGATAAAGTCATTATCGATGATGTTGCTGCCGGCCACGAAGCAACAGAGTTTTTATTGAGAAAAGGAAGGAATAAACTGGGTATTATTAGTACAGTAGATTATGTAAACGTAGGAAGATTGAGATCCCAAGGCTTTAAACAAGCGCTAGAACAGCGTGGCTTTGTAGTAGAAAACCATCAATTTCTAAAAATAGAAGACATTGATAATTGCGAAAATATTATCGAAAAATTTGTAGTAAACAATGATTTTGATGCGTTAGTAGCGGTAAATGAGCTGTTTGCAGTAACAGCTAGTAAAGCACTACAAAAAGCAGGTAAAAAAATACCGGAAGACGTTGCTATTGTTGCTTTTACCGATGGAATGCTTTCCAAATATGCAAGCCCTACATTAACAACTATAGGACAGAAGGGGGAAGAAATGGGAGGTATAGCTGCCTTAAAACTCATTGAAAAACTGGAATCTAAAGATCATGAGAATGAAAGTTACGAAACCGTTATCGTAAAAACTTCATTTATAGAAAGAGAGTCTACTCCATAAAGGAATAACTTTACAATTCTGCTTAAGGGTATCTTTTGCGGTGAACTTGTTTAAGTGGCTACTCTTTATGTTAATATTAGATCTTTTAAATCTCAATATCTTTTTGAACTACATGGCATCGCTTTGGAGGTATAAAAAGACAATATTTAAATTTTAAAGAACAAAATTTTAGCACATGAAAAAAGTTTAAATAAGTTCAATAATCAAAACTTATCTTCTTCACACACAATAAGTTTTGATAAGTCATAAGGCTTGTCGTCATTAAAAAAAATAACGATATGCAAAAACCTAAGTTAGGTTTCTGGGATATTTGGAACATGAGTTTTGGATTTCTCGGTATTCAGTTTGGTTTTGCCCTTCAAGGCTCTACCATGTCACGTATTTTTGAAACATTAGGAGCTGAAGAGTCTGAGATTCCATTATTATGGATTGCAGCGCCGCTTGCTGGTCTTATTGTACAACCTATTATAGGTTATCTCAGTGATAATACTTGGCATAAAAGTCTAGGACGTCGCCGTCCATTCTTTTTAATAGGCGCTATTTTAAGTTCCATCGCGTTGATTTTTATGCCCTATTCTTCTGAAGTTTGGATGGCAGCTGGTTTACTTCTTGTTCTTGATGCTTCCATTAATATTTCTATGGAACCTTTTAGAGCATTAGTTGCAGATAAGCTTCCAGAATCACAACGCAGTTATGGTTTTGTAGTACAGACCTTAATTATAGGGGTAGGTACATGGTTGGCCAGTAACTTACCTAAATGGGTGAATAATACATTGGAGATTTCAAATGAAGCCGCTCCTGGCGTTGTTCCTGACTCTGTAAAAGTAGCTTTTGGGGTGGGTGCTTTTGTTTTTATCACTTCTATTCTAGTGACTATTTTTACTACAAAAGAATATTCCCCTGAAGAAATGGTGGCATTTGACGATGCTGGCGAGCCAGAAGAAAAGAAAGGAATGTTTACTACCATTATGGCGACTTATGCACTCATGCCTGATATTATGAAGAGGTTAGGAGTGGTCCAATTCTTTTCATGGTTCGCATTTTTTGCCATGTGGACGCTGGCAAATCCCGCACTAACCAGTCATGTATACAACTCCTCTAAGCCAG
>NZ_JBLIGN010000060.1:0-16264 GCF_047636915.1 Nonlabens sp.
TAAGGACTAAAAAGAGGCTAGAACTAAAATGATCCTTATGCCGGCTCTAGATAAGGTAGGGAACGTAAAAGACAAGAAAACAACCTTTTGAAGTTGTGATAAAGTGCAGTAAAGTCTTTATTTTTTCTATAGGACCTTTATTTTGTTTAACAAAAAGAGCTCTTTTATTGTTTCCTATTCATTTAGAGTTAATGTTATTATAATCAATTGATAAAGTAACGTTACAGGAGTTTTTTATCAATTATCTTTTCTTATCTTAAAATCTAAATTTAAATATATATGAAAATTATTAAATCAATCGGAATAGCAGCTATAACTGCATCCTTGTTTTTGGTGTCTTGTAAGGATGAAGCAGCCGAAAAAGAAGCTGCTCAAGCTAAAATCGAACAAGAAATAGCTGATGAACAAGCCAGCGCTCTTAAAATGGAAGAAGAAGCGAAGGAGAAGAGAGATGCCACAGCGGTAAATATCAACGGTGCTTTGATGTATCCTGACATGACAATAGTAGAAAATGCATCTACAAGTAAGGACCTTTCTACCCTAGTCGCTGCGGTCGCCGCAGCCGGATTAGTAGAGACTTTAAATAGTGAAGGGCCATTCACGGTTTTTGCACCTACTAATGAAGCATTCAGTGGCTTACCAGAAGGAACAGTAGAAACATTATTAAAGCCTGAAAATAAAGCAACGTTGAGCGGTATACTTACCTATCATGTGGTTTCTGGTACTGTAATGGCCGGTGATCTTTTAAAAATGATCGAAGAAGGTAAGGGTAAAACGAGCTTTCCTACTGTAAACGGAGCACAATTAACTGCAATGGTGGTGGATGGAAAAGTAATGATCAAAGACGCTACTGGCGCAACAGCAACAGTTGCAATAGCTGATGTAAAGCAGTCTAACGGAGTAGTACATGTAATAGACAAAGTATTACTACCTTCTAAATAAGTAGACAACTGTAAATTAAAAATGGCTTTCTTTTAAAGGAAAGCCATTTTTTTTATGCTAAATACTATCTTTTAATTCAGTAAAATGGGTGTTCCAAAACCTAATTTTTCTAGTTTATCCAATTGTGTTGCTTTATCCCCCACAATCAAGTAAATCATTTGTTCGGGATGTATATACTCTTGGGCCAGATTTCTGACGTCTTCCAAGGTTAGGGTTTTAACTACTTCCTGTCTTTTTAATGCATAATCTACCGGTAGTTGATCTTCTTCAATGTTAGAAAGCATTCTTAATTTAGCTCCTTGAGATTCAAAGGCTCTTGCGCTAGATTTGATCATATAGCTTTTAGTAATTTCTAGATCTTCTTGTGTAAAGTTAGCACCATAATTAGAAAGAATTTCTTTCACTAAAGCCGTAGATTCATAGGTTACATTAGAGCGTACGCCACTACTTATATTGAATATACCGGCAATAGGAGAGCCGCTATACTCAGATCTTATTCCGTACGTATATCCTTTTGCCTCACGCAACTCTTGTGTCAATTGTGAAGCAAAGCCACCACCGCCTAGACGATAATTCAACACCTCTACTTTATAATAGTCTTGATGGGTCGATGGAATACTTGGATAACCAAAACTCAATATGGATTGCTTGGCATTAGGAACATCATAGAAATAAACCTTAGAGGAAATGGGTGTTTGTATGGGAGCTATCTCAGGAATATGCACATCCTTTTTAGCCCATTTTTCATTTAATGTTTGAAGAGATGAAGTCACCTCTTCTTTTGTGATGTCTCCCACTACTTTGAAACTTGTTAGCTGTGGCGTGATATAATCGTTATAATAGGATTTGAGATCATCAATAGTAATCTTTTCAACGCTTTCTGCAGTTCCTAAATTATTTTGAGATAAGATGTGGTCCTTTCCATAAACAAGCTTATCAAATTGATTGCTAGCTATAGCTCTAGAACTTGCCTTCTGTTGTTGGATCTGACTCAAAGTTTGTTGCTTGATCAAATCAAATTCAACTTTATCCCAACGAGGTTCTAACAATAGTTCATTTACAAGTTTCATCACTTCTTCATAATTACGAGATAGGGAACTGGAACTAACAGAAATACTTTGATTACTTGATCTTACATTGATAGAAGCTCCTAACTGGTCGATGGCATCTTCTAATTCAGCAGGTGTTTTTGTTGCGGTTCCCTTATTCATTAAATCAGCTAGCATTCCAGAAACACCTATTTTGTTGGTGCTTTCTAATAGCATACCACCTTTGATTTCTAGTTGTAGTTGAACTAAAGGAACTTCATTATCTTCTATTCCCAATACTTTAATACCTGAACTCAATTCTTCTCGATATACTTTAGGAATAGCCAGGGTAGGTGTGGAGCCGTATGCGGGTTCTATTGTTCTATCAAAACTGGACGGTGTAGGTTCATATTCGGCTGCGATGCTAGCATCAAAAGATTCTTCAGCGCCTTCTAAGATTCGTTCTTCCACTACATCTGCTAATTGAGCACCTGTTACCGCGAAAGCAGTACTGCCTTTAGGTACAAAACTAGTCATGACATAGTGCTGCGCTTTGATGTACTTATTATAAACATACTTTACGTCCTCTATAGTAACTGCTTGTTTGTTTTTTGCGTCTTGTTCATAAAATGCAGCATCTCCAGCGAGAATCTGATATTGAGTTAGTTGAAATCCTTTCCCCAAAACACTAGAAAGACCTTGATAGAAGTCTGTTTCTTGACTTGTTTTAATGCGGTCTAGATCGTCCTGAGAGATGCCATTCTTTTCAAATAATTTCATAGCCTTATTCACACTGTTTAAAACACTGTCCAGATCAATACCGTTATATGCTCTTGCTACAACACTAAATTGTCCAGCAAGCTCAGAAGTGTAGCTGTAAGCATAAGCTTGGTCTGCTACTTGATCACCTTCTACTATTACTTTATTGAAAGGTGCTTTCTTACCTCTAGAAAGGTAAGTGCCTAATAGTTCTAACGCATAGGAATCATTATGATAATTAGGAACCGTAGGCCATGTCATTCCTAATCGCGGAGTTTGTGCAAAGTTGTCTTCGTAGTAAAGGTTTTTAGTGGCGGCTAATTGAATAGGCTCTACTATAGTTTTAGTAACTTCTTTTCCTTTTTTTATCTCTCCAAAATACTTCTTTACCCAGTCTAAAGCTTGACTCGTTTCAAAATCTCCAGCGATAGTGAGAACGGCATTATTAGGAGTGTACCATTCTTTATAAAAATCTTTTACGTCTTGGAGGGAAGCATTTTGTAAATCTTCTAAGGAACCTATTACTTGCCAGTTGTATGGATGTCCTTTAGGGTATAGATTTTTTCCTACAACATAGCTTTCATGACCGTAGGCATTATTATCGACGCTTTGGCGCTTTTCGTTTTTCACCACCTGCTTTTCTTTAGCAAGAACAGGATCTGTAACGGTATTTATAAAATAACCTAATTTATCAGCTTCAGCCCAGATCATTTTTTCTAAAGCATCTTTAGGAACGGTTTGAAAATAGTTGGTAACGTCACGACTCGTAGAGCCATTTGCTCCTGATCCACCTATTCTTGCGCTCATAGCATCGAGACCGCCTTTTCCTAAGTTTTCGGATTCTAAAAATAATAAATGCTCAAAAAGATGTGCAAAACCTGTTTTACCTTCTTTTTCCCTCGCGCTTCCTACGTGTGTGGTGAGAGCAACAGCTACTACCGGATCAGATGTATCTACGTGAAAAATTACGGTAAGACCATTTTCTAGTGTATGTTTTTCAAACGGAATAGAGATTTCTTGAATAGAATTATCTGGTGTCAGGGTAGTGTTTTGGCTAGAATCGTTACAAGAAAAAAAAGCAGCAACCATAAAGGTTATGGCTAGAAATTTTATTAATTTCATAGAAGTTAGATTTGGTTATGTAAAGCAAGATAATTGTTGTCATAATTCACATTATGTTAAAATTAGTTAAAATAATATTTCAAGAGCTAAAAAAAAACCGCTCTTAGAGCGGTTTTTATAAATTGACTTACATCTTTATAGGTGTTGATGGTGAGCAAAATTCTCTAGTGTTTTCACTTTATTTACAGTTGCTTGGATTTCATCTTTCTGTGTTTCCAAAATCGAAACAACAGTAGGCGGCAAAACCTTTTTGTGTTCTAATACCAGATCATATTCTTTAACAGCTGATTGATCTCCTGTTAAACATTCTTCTAATATGGACTCGTCTGTGTTAGGGCTCATCGCCGCTTTAATATTCATCCATCCTCTGTGCATATCTCCAGTAAATGAACCATCTAATTCGGGCGTCTTATTCATTCCTTTCAGTTCACCAGTTAAGGAGGCTGCATATAAAGTACGTCTTGCCCCTTGTTTTGCAAACCAATTTTTCAATTGGACACGCTCGGTTACTTCAGCAGCATTTGAATAACCACGCTGAGCATCGTATGTTTTTTCTAATAATAGGTTGAGGTATCTTTCTGTTTTTATGGTATCCATAGTTTGTTGTTTTTATTAAAATAACGAACTACTCTCTTAACTTTCTTAATATATTGTGAGTTGAGAAAGGTTTAACAAACGCAGATTTTTGGTTAATGTATCCGCGTCGTTGCGTGTTAGAGACACTTTTTTTAGTGTAAAAGGTGACTCCGTTGACGATGAGTAAATTAATAGTTAAATAGAACTAATTCAAAAATTCTATCATTGCGTGAATCTAGGCTAACATATGGGTTGCCATAAACTTGTTCTTCTTTGCATTTTTGGTAAGGCATACAGCACACTTAACTGAAGCACGTCTTTCTATATAGAGGTATATATTGGTACAAACGCATTATTACTATGGTTAAGGTATAAGTATAAATGCAGCTCTAAATCTTTTGGAGAAAGTCATCTGTTTTATAAAATTTTCTTTAAGAAAATAAGCCATGCTGAAAGACAAAAATAGTATTTTATAAGCGAGAGGTATAGGTAAGTGATTTAGATGCCGTCCAATTCTATTTACTTTTCAGTCAAGTTAAATAATATGATATGGCTTATTCTTAGTGTATAGGGGCTAGCGCTCTATAAGAATTAAGACGATATAGAGTAGTTTTTACGGAAGAGAGAAGTCATGTGACTGATTTCCTAGAGAACATATAGCTTTTGTTGATTTTCAATACTACCAGCCACTAATTTCTAAATAGGGAGGGACATTATTTATGAGGTACTATGAGTTCTTAGTATTGGAGGTAAAGAAGTGAATTTATTTAAAAATATATATGCGCCTTTTAAGAATCTTATATGGGTAATAGGTTTGCTTGAATAACGTTTAGAATTTATCTCCTTTCATTTTAGAGAGTTTGTTGCGCTCATCTTGGAGCTGTCTTCCTAGTTTTTGCTCCTTTTCTATAGATTTATGACGAAATTCTTCCAGTTCTTCTTCGATAGTTTGCAGTTGTTTGTTTGCTGCTTTTGTAGTCATGTTGCTGCTTTTAAAACGCAAGCTCATAAAAATGAAAAGGAAAGTTAATATTGCTAAAATGGACCATACTATAGTGTTGTAAACTCCTTTGCTGGTCTGGATACCCAGAAAGTTTAAGGAGTCTTTTTCTGTATTTACGTCGGTTAACTTGGTGTTTAGCCCTGCAAGCTTACTTTCTAGAGTTACAATTCTATTGTTTTTTTTGGTAACTGAACTTTTAAGGGTGGCGATATTTTCGTTCAACTTTTCAATATGCTTGTTCGTATTTTCATGAAGTATATGTATCTGTTTTTCTTCAATGACCTTGTATTGTTTATAGTTATTAGATTTTTCAATTAATTCTTTAAACTGATGGTCAAGGCTATTTAACTTTTGTACTGCATTTTGCCCCTGAGCTAAAAAGGAAGTTGCAACGGCTAGATATAGAAAAAGATAGTTCATTCGTTAGGTTATAACTGATCAACGATTTGATGCGTTGCTCATTTTGTGGTCTTACATTTTTTATTTTAAAAGTCTTTTTGCTTATTGATAAAATTCAATTAGTGTAAAGATAAACATATTGTAAACTTACTGTATTCTAAACTGTTTTATTGAGTTTCCACTTTCGCGAAAGCGAGAATAAAAAATGCCCTACTAAAAGTAGGGCATTTTTTTTATAACCTGTAATTATTCATTCATAGTAGCGAGAAATTCCTCATTATTACGCGTTTTTTTCATTTTTTGTGAGATAAACTCCATGGCTTCGACCGGGTTCATGTCAGCAAGATACTTACGTAAAATCCACATATGTTTCATCGTTTGCTCATCAAGTAATAAGTCATCTCGACGGGTAGAAGATGATGTTAGATCAATGGCAGGGAAAACACGACGGTTAGATATATTTCTATCCAATTGTAATTCCATATTTCCAGTTCCTTTGAATTCCTCAAAGATTACTTCGTCCATTTTAGATCCGGTCTCCGTAAGCGCTGTCGCAATGATAGAAAGTGACCCTCCACCTTCAATGTTACGTGCAGCTCCAAAAAAACGTTTCGGTTTGTGTAGTGCATTTGCGTCAACACCACCAGAAAGTACTTTACCACTTGCAGGTTGCACCGTGTTGTAAGCACGAGCAAGACGTGTTATCGAATCCAGTAGAATCACAACATCGTGACCGCATTCTACCATACGTTTTGCCTTTTCAAGAACAATATTAGCCACTTTTACGTGGTCATGTGCTTCTCTATCAAAAGTAGAGGCAATTACTTCTCCATCCACATTGCGTTGCATGTCAGTAACTTCTTCGGGACGCTCATCAATCAACAAAATTAATTGATAAACTTCTGGGTTATTTGCAGCTATTGCGTTTGCAATATCTTTAAGTAACATGGTCTTACCCGTCTTAGGTTGTGCCACTATCATTCCACGTTGTCCTTTACCGATGGGAGCAAAGAGATCCATGACGCGAGTAGAAATACTAGCGCGTCTTCCTGCAAGGTTAAACTTCTCTTCTGGGAAGAGTGGAGTTAAGTGTTCAAAAGAAACACGATCTCTTACTACTTGTGGATCCAGACCATTGATTTGTGAAATCTTGATTAAAGGAAAATATTTTTCTCCTTCTTTAGGTGGACGCACCATTCCTAAAACAGTATCTCCTGTCTTCAAACCAAAAAGTCTGACTTGTGATTGAGAGACATAAATATCATCTGGACTAGCAAGATAATTATAATCACTACTGCGTAGGAAACCATAACCGTCTGGCATCATGTCTAGCACTCCTTCACTCTCGATTATACCGTCAAATTCGAAGTCAGGATCGCGGTAACGATTGCGAGTATCTTTGTTGCCCTTAGGAACATTGTTTTGAGTACTGTTACTTCGTGTGTTTTTCTGGCGATTGCTGTTGCGACTGTCGTTTTTATCGGCAGTCTCGTTGCGATTATCTCTTTTTTTCTCCGGCTGCTCCTTTTTATCAGTCTTAGCTTCAGGAGCTTCATTCTTTTCGTTACGAGGTTTGCGAGGATTAGGCTTGTTAGGTTCATTTCTTGGGCGAGGTTCCCGAGTTTCCCTTGGAGTTTTTTCTTTTATCTCCTCAGCAGTGACAGGAATTAAAACTTCCTTTTTAGCAGCACGACGTTTAGGTTCTCTACTTTGTTTTACTTTTGAGGGAGCTTTTTCTTGAGTGTCTGAAGAAGTTTCTTCTTTATCAGAAATTGTCGGAGTAACATCAACTGATGACGCAGTAACTTCAGGATCTAAGTTTTTGACCACTTCTGGGTTTGAAGCTTGTAGATCAAGGATTTTGTAAACCAAGTCAAGTTTGCGTAGTTGTTTGAATTTAGGAACATTAAGTCCTTTTGCTATATCCTGTAATTCAGGAAGTTTTTTAGATTTTAAGTCAGCTATTTGAAACATGTATCTATTTAGAATGTATAATATTTAAAAGGGGAAGTTTGAATTTAAAACTTATCAGAAAAATTTTAAATTGCTAGATAACATATGGAGAGTAAGTTATCTTCTCAGCATTGCAATAATACATTAAAAATTTAATATCTGTCGTTCTTTTAACGCGATATCGCAAATGTATCTCAAAATATTTGAGAGCAGCAGGCAATTGAGAGTTCTTCTAACTGATGCACCAAATCTTATGAGGGTCCCATTTGGGACACTTTATGGCAGTGCCGTTTGGGTTGTGTTCTTTGCTAATTTAAAAAATAATTAGAAACCAATTTGATCGCATATATCCAATTTTATATGCTATAAAGTTCTATTTTTGCTTTGCTAGTGAAAATTGGCATTCATGATACAACGCATACAGACCATATATTTATTTTTAGCAGCTATTGTTTCTGGTGGCCTTATTTGGCTTGTAGAGCACGCTATTAATGGTGAAGGCAATGAGTTCGTAGGTATGGATGAAAATTTGTATCTTAGTATATTTATGGGGAGTGCATCATTATCTGTAATTGCCATATTTCTTTTTGGAAATAGACAACTGCAAACTGTTGTGAACCGTTTAAATTTATTATTAAATCTTTTTATACTAAGCGTTTACGTATATCAATCTCTAATGATGTCTGGAGAAACGGCGGTTTCTGAGAAAGGCATTGGAATGTTCATTCCTATCCTATCTATCGTTTTAATCGTCTTGGCTAACAAGGCAATAAGAAAGGATGAACAACTCGTAAAATCTGCAGATCGATTGCGATAAACATATTAATCTTGGTACTATTAGTGAAAAAACCTGTGAGGCGCCACCTTGCAGGTTTTTGTTTTTAGATGATTTTTGAGTATATAAGCTTAAGGTATCTGATGGGGTAAAGACGGTAGATTGACTAAAGATTACAGACTTTTTGTTTTCCATCCGAGAAGTCTTTTGATTAACGACAAAAGATAGCCTGCTTTCTCCTTGATAAATTTTACCTTAAACGACAAAAGGCTTCCCGTTTTCTCTTTTAGAAATCTCGTGACGATAGGAAGGTTGATAAGTGACCACTGGTTTTTCATTCGGAAAATCCATTGACCGAAGCCTAAGGCATATCGATTTCTCGTCTTTTTTTTAGAGGAATTTGATCACTAACGCGACGGTTTTCTCGTCTTCCCAGAAAATTTAGGTTGGAGATCATTTAATCGACGCAAGGGGTCTGTCCCAAAATTTATCTAGAATCCATTGTGGATCAAGAAGCGATTGATCATCAAGCTTTTATTTGATAACCTATTGCAGTTGTTGCAGGGGTCTCCCTTAGGGAAATGTATGCAAGACAATTTTATGTAGGTGTTGGAATGGATCTAAGACTAAGCGAGGCTTAAGGATGTTAAAATAAATCCCGTCTCCAGCTGGACGCCGAACAAGCCAGCATTGGAAATACCTAGAGTTTAAAATAGCCTTCCTGCCGATTTTCAGCATAACTAAAAAAGTCATTTGTTGTTTGTCAGCCATATTTTGAGCGCATCGAAAAAGTGAGTCAATCTTTGGTCAACATTTTTATCGCAAAAAACCAGACGGCTTATGTTAGTAAAGTGACCACTGCAGTGATAAACAAAGGAGACTGCCATTAGATAGATTTATGTGAAACTGCTACCTATCTTTCTCCACAACTTCCAGATTGCTAATCTTCCCAGCATTGATTTCAAAACGCAACATCGTCCGTTTTTGATGAAATCCCTGCATTCCTATAGCTCCTGGATTCATGTGTAAGCAATCTATCTTTTTATCATTGATTACTTTAAGAATGTGAGAATGACCACAAATAAAAATATCTGGCGGATTGTTATAAATATCTGGACGTACCCGCTGATTGTAACGACCAGGATATCCGCCTATATGGGTGATCCATATATCCATTCCTTCACACATAAAACGGTTGTGTTCTGGAAATTGCATCCTCGCTTTATCATCATCAATATTTCCCCACACGCCGCGCAACGTTTTAAGCGCCGCAATTTGGTCGGTAACTTTTAAATCACCGATATCTCCAGCATGCCATACTTCATCGGATTGGTTGACGTATTTGATTATAAAATCATCTATGTGACTATGTGTGTCAGAAAGGAGCAGTATTTTCATAGTACAAAGGTACTTATAGTCATTGGGTCTTTGAGCTGTGAAAGGTGAGTTTTTGAGTCCTAATTAAAAAATACGACAGACTTTTTGTGTTTCTTTCAGAAACTCTTGTGACAATATAGCACAGACGACAGGCAAAAGACAAAAGACAAAATATGGTTTGAGTTGTCCTCGAGAAATCTCTTGATGATAGAAAACCTAAAAGAGGGCTCGCTTTTCCTTCGGAAAATCTCTTGACCAAAGACAAAGGCATATCGAGGGCTTGTTTTTTTTTTAGAAACTTGATATTTAACGTGACGGTTTGTTTGTCTTCCCAGAAAATTTGGGTTAAACATTATACCATCAAAGCAAGGGTTCTGTGCCAAAATTTATTTGGGATTCATTAGGCATCAAAATACAGAGGATCATCAAGCTATTATTTGACAATTTACAATTCTGGTCGTATAAATTTCTTTTGGGGAAATGTATGCAGGACGATGGGATAAAGGTGCGGTAATGGATATAGGAGCCAGCGCGGCTAAAAGATGTAAAAATAAATTTCGGTTCCTACTGAATGCTTAACATATCAGTATTATAAACGTTCCAATGTTTAAAACATTTATGATGCTGATTTTTCAACAGGACAAAATAGTAGTCTATCTTCTCTCATTAAATTTATAGAGCCCGAACAACGGGCAAGTCTGTCATTGGTGGCATGAGGTTTCTCAAAATAGAAAGTGAAAGGTAACTCCTCAAAAGCTCCATATCAAAAAAAAAATCCATACTCGACATTCTAACTTCTGATTAAAAATCATTCCTCCTACATCAGCAAAGTTTAGCGCTCAGCGATAACAAGCCAGTTATCGGCCGTTTTTCAACAAAATATGGAGCGCAGTAAAAAACGAGCCAGTCGTTTGTCAAAAATCTATACTCCATATTCCATACGCCATCATCATTCCACTTATCTTTGTACCCATGCAAGAGAAGTCACGTTATTTTATGGAACTGGCCTACGATGGTACTAACTATCATGGATGGCAGCGACAGCCACAAAGTATTTCTGTACAAGAAGTGCTGGAAGATGGCTTGCAAAAAATGTTGCGGGAAAACGTAAAAATCCAAGGCGCAGGAAGAACTGACGCTGGAGTTCATGCCGCTTATATGGTCGCTCATTTTGATTATTCAGGGGAGATTGATTTGGAACATTTAGTATACCGCATGAACAGATGGATCCCGAAAGATATTGCTATTTATGATATCAAACCCGTTACAGAAAACGCGCATGCACGTTTTCATGCCTACAAACGTTCTTATGAATATCATTTTTTATTGCGTCCAGATCCTTTTCAGGTACATCAAGCTTACGTCCTTTTTAGAAAACCAGATTTTGATTTGATGCGGGAAGCCGCGGCTATTTTACCACAGTACAAGGATTTTGAATGTTTCTCGAGAACGAATACAGATGTAAAAACCTTTATTTGTGACCTTACTGAAGCTCGTTTTGAATTTAAAGAACATAAAGTTATCTTTCACATCACGGCAAATAGATTTTTACTCAATATGGTAAGAGCAGTAGTTGGTACTTTGTTAGATATAGGCTACGGTAGGAAATCTATAGAAGACATGCATAGAATCATTGCCTCCAAAGACCGCAGTGAAGCTGGATCAAGTGCGCCGTCTGGCGGCTTGTTTTTGACACAAATTCATTATCCAAAAGAGCTGTTTTTGTGAAAAATGAAATTCTATTTCAGGAAACTCAAAAATTCAATCAGTGGCGGTTGTGCATTATTTTTATGGGTATTGTACTATTTCCATTATCGCTATTTAATTGGGGCAACAACTTGGTAAATCAATTCACTACTGATAAAATTATCCCAAGTAGTATAGCAGTAGGTATTTTGGTTTTATTTTTATCAATTAAGCGGTTTGCGACCATTACGGAAGATAAAATTACGGTTTCTTTTTTCCCATTTACAAAAAGAGAATTTATTGGACCGGTTTGCAATTTACACCAGTAATAGATGATGGGTTTATAGGTGGCTTGGGTTTTAGGATATGGACTTGTTATGGAACGGTCTACCATCTAAAAGGTTCTAAAGGATTACACATTAAAACAGCCGATAAGCAGTAGTTGATCGGCACACAAAATGAAGAAAAATTGCGTTCTAAAATTGCGCATCTATTAAAATAAATATGGCATCTACTTCAGGCAACGCTTTTAATTTAGGGCTTTTTAAAAGGCTTTTATCTTTTACAGGACCTTATAAATTGACTTATTATTTTGTCGCGCTTAGTGCTATTTTGATCGCTATTGTCGCCATTGGAATGCCCTATTTAATTAAAGTGGCTATTGATGATCACATCATACCACAAGAATTTGAAGGTTTTACTGGTGTGATAGGGTTGATGATCGCAGTCCTCGTGGCTGAGGTAATTCTTCAACTCAGTTTTATCTATTATGCCAACTGGCTAGGACAGCAAGTCATCAGAGACTTGCGAGTGAAGCTTTTCAATCACATGATGGGTTTCAAAATGCAGTATTTTGATAAAAGTGCCGTAGGGAAATTAGTGACAAGAGCGGTAAGCGACATTGAAACTATAGCCAGTATATTTTCTCAGGGATTATTTGTCATTATTTCAGATTTATTAAAGATGGTGGTTGTTCTTGGTTTTATGGCCTATTCCAGTTGGAAGCTTACCTTAATTGCATTAATCGTGATGCCATTTATTCTTTATGCGACCCGAGTTTTTCAAAAAGCAATGAAAGTGGCTTTTGAAGAAGTGCGCACTCAGGTAAGTAATCTCAATTCCTTTGTTCAAGAACGGGTGACAGGAATGAAGATTGTGCAAATTTTTAACCGTGAAAAGATAGAATACGAACAGTTTAAGGAAATCAACAATAAGCATAGAAATGCTTGGGTAAAAACCGTTTGGTACAACTCCATTTTCTTTCCTATTGCAGAGATGGCTTCTAGCATCACTATAGGATTGATTGTTTATATAGGTGTTGTGATGAACATAGGTGCCGAAATAAAGTTGGTTGAAATTGGTACCATAGTCATGTTTATAGATCTTTCACAGAAATTGTTCAGGCCATTGCGTCAAATTGCAGATAAGTTCAATACACTTCAAATGGGAATGGTTGCTGCAAATCGTGTTTTTGGAATTCTAGATACCGAATCTAAAATAGAAGATAAAGGCGAGTTAATTGCTTCTCACTTAAAGGGAGCCATAGAATTCCAGAACGTAGATTTTGGGTATGTAGAGAACGAGCTGGTTTTGAAAAACCTCAATTTTCAGGTAGCCGCTGGAGAGACAGTGGCGATAGTCGGTGCTACTGGCGCAGGGAAATCTACGATTATCAATTTGTTGTCGCGTTTTTATGAAATTAATAGTGGAGATATTTTGATTGACTCCGCTTCCGCGAAAGCGTACCAATTAGCATCTTTAAGAGCACAAATAGCCGTGGTGCTGCAAGATGTATTTTTGTTTGCAGATACTATTCTGAACAACATTACACTTCAAAACCCAGAGATAAGCGAAGAAGATGTGATCGCAGCCGCAAAGAAAATAGGTGTGCATAAATTTATCATGACCTTGCCTAATGGGTATCATTACAATGTGAAGGAAAGAGGCGTGATGCTTAGTTCTGGACAGAGACAGTTGATCGCATTTTTGAGAGCTTATGTTTCTAATCCTAGCATATTAGTTCTAGATGAAGCGACCAGTTCTGTAGATACCTACAGCGAGCAGTTGATCCAAGATGCTACTGATATCATTACAGAAGGTCGTACTTCTATAGTAATCGCTCACCGACTTGCCACCATCAAAAAAGCCGATAAAATCATTGTGATGGATGCCGGTGAAATCGTAGAGATGGGAACACACAATCAGCTTCTTGAAAAAGAAAATGGCTATTATAAAAATCTTTACGAGGTGCAGTTTTTACAGCAGGAAGTGGCTTAAATAACGCCAGTCACTTTTAGAACTATTCCTACTAGTGTCCCTACAATCCCACTAGCTATAAGTAACTTAAATAGAGCAAAAATACAAATCAAGTTTTTTGATAAAATGACTGTACGATCCATTCTAAAACACCTCTTGGAACAGTACATATGGTACACGTACATTAATGGTAATCTCACCAGACTTATGTAATTGATGAGATCTGGTGGAAAGAAAAAGTGCAACAAGGTAAAAGGAGTTGTAACAATTACAGCATGACCATATGGGTGCATGTAAAGTGCTATTTGTTCTATAAAATTAAATTACCGCTTGTTTCAGAAGGTAATGAGAGCTGTTAACCCTAAAAAGCGGAATAGTCAGCAAAAATATAAACCACTGAAAATCGAAAGCTGTTTTGGTGCGTTTATCAATTTGTGCTAGATTTTCAGTTATTTTTCTTCACCCATTCCTATTTGTTGATAGGCTTCAATGGTTGCCGGTCTTTGAGCTGCCATCATAAAATCAATCACATTGGTGTTTTTAAGAAAAAAGGTGTGAAGTCCAGTAACAAAGAGTGCGACTAATAAATAACGCATCGCATCCATGTAATTCACACGACGGCCATTTATATAGCCGTCAATCACCTTTTCTGGATAATTAAAAAGGGCGAAACAAGTTTTTATAAACACATTTTCACTTCCCATATAAGGTTCGGAAATTTCAGCACTAACTTTAGGTGGAGTAAGTCTATATTCTACTCATTTTGAATCACATGCAGAACAAAATTCCTATCCTGTATGGCGCATTTAATTACAGTTTTTATAATGGCGTCCGATTATGCGAGGTGGGATTTTATTTTTTTCGCAAGTTCATCTGTATCGGTATAGGTTTCAAATGCTCCTTCATGAACTAAAGAAATTTGTCCTGTTTCTTCACTTACTATTAATGCAATAGCACTACTGCGCTCTGTAAGTCCTATAGCTGCCCGATGCCTTAACCCAAAACGTTGTGGGATTTTTCTGTTTTCAGAAACAGGTAAAATCACACGTGTGGCAGTAATCTTATTTCCTTCAATGATCATTGCGCCGTCATGCAACGTACTGTTCTTATAAAAAACACTTTGTATGATAGAGGCATTTACAAGAATATCTTGATGATCCCCCGTATTTTTTAAAAATTCTAAAGAGCCATCTCTTTTAATACCTATCAAGGCACCCGTTTTAGAATAACTCATTTTTTCACAAGCTTTAACTATTTCATTTACTACGGTATGGTTGCTATCTTGTTCTTCTTGAAAGATGCGCAGTTGTTTTAGAAAACGTTTGCGAGATGTGAATTGTGTCGAACCTAACATCAATAAAAAACGTCTTATTTCTTGTTGAAAAACGACAATAAGTGCCACTACTCCTGCACCAGTTACTGCTCCTAAGGCCTGACTCAACATTTCCATATTCATAAATACCGTCAGCTGGTAAACCAAGTAAATAATGAAAATCCCTATAAAAATATTCAATGCAGCAGTTCCTTTAACTAATCGGTACAAATAGAAAACCACTGCCGCAACGAGCAGAATGTCTATGAGATCAATGATTCTAAACCCAGGAAGTTCCATGTAGCTAAAATATAATTAATTTATGAGTAACTCCTTATAGAGGGTTATAGTTTCCTCAGCTTCTTTAACATCATGGACACGTAAAATCGCAGCTCCTTTAAGTAGACATGCCATATGAAGGGCAGTAGTGCCGTTTAAGGCTTCTTTTGCCGTGGTATTTAAAGTTTTGTAAATCATTGATTTACGCGATACACCAGCAAGTATAGGGACACGATGCGCTTGTAATAAGTCCAGATCAGAAAGCAGTTCAAAACTTTGTTCTCGAGTCTTAGCAAATCCAAAACCTGGATCAATTACAATATCGGTGATACCGCATGCTCTTGCTGCCGCAATACGTTCAGAAAAATAATGATTGATTTCTACGAGCATATCTTCATAACTGGTCATAGACTTCATGGTTTGCGGGGTGCCGCGCATATGCATCATGATATAAGGGATTTGCGCATTTCCAACTGTTTGCATCATCTTGGAAGATAGAAGGCCAGCGCTTATATCATTCACGATTGTCGCACCGTGGTGAATAGCTTTTTCTATAACGCTTTCGCGAAAGCTGTCACAACTCAAACCCTTAATCGTAAAACGAGCTGTAATCAGGTCAAGAACAGGTAAAACTCTAGATAATTCTTCCTTCACAGAAATGTTGGTCCCATCAGGTCTAGAACTGTAGCCGCCTACATCAATAAAAGTAGCACCGTCGTTAAGCATTTTCTCCACCTGATTCAAAATAGCGGTGTCATTTTTAAGTTTGCCGCCGTCATAAAAAGAGTCTGGAGTGC
>NZ_JBLIGN010000061.1:0-15715 GCF_047636915.1 Nonlabens sp.
ATTAGTGCTTACCGATTTGTTTCTATAAAAAGAAGGCGAACACGGATCTTCCCGATCTCTCCATTGGTAATCGTAATAGCCGTAATCATCATCGTAATAATAGTTTTGAGCGTTATCCCAATTACTTGCTTCAAGGGAATCGTCAAAGTCCACTTCTTCCATCTCTGGCTGATTCTCTGCTGTGTATTCACATTTATAAGCGCTATAAGCCAGTTTGTATTTGAATTCTACTCTGTAAATAGCGCCAGGATCCGAAGCGATCACTTCATTAAGATCTATAGCATACGTGTTCCATTTTTTTACGTCGTTTCCAGTAGCTTTGATATCAATCACCTTGCGAGCAACAGGTCTTCCTACATTACGTAAGTTTTCTGAAGAATTCAAATTGTTATTTTGTAAAAACTGAAGCACGTTGTCGCTATATATTTTATAGACCCATACGTCCACGGCATTTAAATTCACAGAATTAAAATTGATTTTAGCATTTTGTGAAGAAGGTAAAATGGTGCCAGAGCGTAGTAATTTTACTTCTGGATTTACTTGTTCAAAAGCGATGAAGCTAGAAAACCCATTTTTAAGTTGGTACCCGTCTACACTTTTAATACCTGTAAAAACTTCTACCTTTTTGGAGCCAGTAACTGTTTTTGAAGGAAACACTTTAAGCGCATTCCCTTTACTTTCAAATTTCATTTTATCCACGCCTTCGATCTGGACCATTCCATCTAGGTTCTGAGATTTCTTGAGCGGATCAGAAAAATTGATTAAAATATAGGGCACCTCTTCGTTAACAAGCTCTATATCGGTTACAGAAAAGCTGTTTTTCCCTGGAAGCGTGATGGTGTTTTCTCCTTTATCATCAACTCCTATACTGCTCCCATTCCAATAAATTTCAACTTTCTCGTCTTCAATAGGTCTTTTGATACTGTCTATTTTAAACTCAAAGAACTTTCCTAAAGCATTTGTATTAGGAAATTTAACTGCTAAGTTGTTTCCATTCAGTCTTGCAACAACCAGCTGCTTTGCCTTCTCCAACTCCATGATATCGCTGGAGCGTATGGTTCCATTGATGTATTGATAATCTCCAGTATAAGAACCTACTGGCTCTGTACTTACTATAAAATCCTGTGCTATGGTTTTAAAGTGGAACGTGAATTCTTTTAAATCACTTGCCACTTCTTTGACCTTTCCTAACTGAAATTTCACTTCGTATTCTGTATCCTGCTTCAAAGGTTTTTCTGGAAGAAAAGAAATCGTTTGCCCATCCAGAACTGTTAATTTTCCAGTAGCACTAGGATCTAATGTTACCCAACTCGCATCGAGTTCTTTCCCAAGTGTCCAGCCTTCTACTGGCTCTATAAGCTTAATTAGGATAGGTTCTCTAGTAGAGATCACGTGATCAGAAACCTGACTGATATATTCTCTAAATCTAAAAAGTTCGTTTTGTTGTTCTTGAAGTTTTTCTTCGTCCGTTTTGTTCGTACAAGAAGCCAGAACAAATAGCGAAAACAGAAATAAAAGCGCTTTTTTTATCAAAATAAAACAGGAGTTATTGGTTAATTAGCAATTTCTTTAAAATTATAGAAACTTATTGATATTTACGGATATAACATTGTGGAATTTCGAATTATTTTCCTATTGATATATTTTAGGTGCCTATTGATGGTTTCGCTTTCGCGAAAGTGTCCAACGGAATTATTGGGAACTTTTAATAATGCATTAATCAATAATAAAGAACTTGCTGTTCCAATACTAAAAGCCTTATATCTCGATGAGAAATCTATCGATCAAATTGTTAAATAAACTCTTTTTAAAACCGATAGTTATGAATAAATCCTAAGTATATAGCTATGAAAGCCAACCTCATCACTTCTATCATTCTTTCTAGATTTCTAGGATGTGCAGTTCCTATACAACCTTCTTTAGTGTCTGGTATGAGTCCTCTTTTAGGATATATAGTAAATAGAATCCTTGTTGTTTTCATGTTGGTAATAGTGGTTTTATATTTGTTTCAAAAGGTTAAGAAATACAAAACACAAATAAATATTGAAAACTGATTTAGACAATGCCAACAAAAATAGTTGGCATGTCAAATCTAAAAAGTATTTTAAAAGGGAAAGCTCCTGTGAAATCACCAACCAAAAGCCAATTTCAATTCAAATAAAACTCCTTCTACTTTGGAGAGGGCTGGGGTGCGGCCACGGTGCCTGAAATAAAACTTAAACTAGGATAGCGTTACGCTCGTGCAAACCCTTTTGGAAACCGAGCGTTTATTCACATCCTTTTTTTACATTCAGCGCTACTTTTTTTCCCCAGCTAGGATCAAAACCTGTCGTTGTTTCTTTTTCAAATAACGCAATGGCTCTGTCTACCTCACCGCAATAAGGTGTGATATCTTTACCAAAGAATTTTGCACTTCCCATCAACCATCTGGCACTGTTACTAATGACTCTTGGGTTATCTGGCGCCAGTTGAAAGGCTTTTTGATAAATCACGTTAGTCGCACCAGATAATTTCATACCGTACGTGCGACTGTCGTATTGAATCCAACAGGTGTTTAACATGCCTTGCAGCACCATAATTTCTGGATTGTTATCCGATAACAATTCGGCATCATTGATGAATTCTTGGGCTTTATTCATGTGAAACAAGGTTTGCTCCTTTGAATTTTGTCCCCATGAGCCATTGATATGGCACAAAGCTGCATAGTAAGGTGGTAGCCAGTTTTCACTTTCGGCTTTTGCGACACGCTCAAATTGTTGTGATGCTGCTTGCAAGTCGGTTGCCATATGCTCAAGCCCTTTTTGCATGGCTTTTTCGTAGCTTGTTTGTGCGTGAAGACTTAGTGTTAAAAAGAGAATAAAAATGGTGATTATAGTTTTCATAAGTAAGAGTTTATTTGATATCTGATACAATGATACTATTGATCTCGCTTTCGCGAAAGCGGAACAGACCCAACTGTAAAAACCAGTATCTGAGTTGTAGATTTATAAATTATCCAGTTGATTATCACTGCCTCCTATGGTCCAGAAGAAGCCCACGAAAAAGAAACGATCTGCCGCCTGACCTATCGTACGACGGTTAAACTGCCCTTGAACATCTGGCGTGTCACTGTATTGATAACCAAAAACATTATCTCTTCCCAATACATTCGAAACTGAAAAATACAGGATCTTTTGTTGATCCATCAGATAAGCCCAGTTCAAATTGAGGCTTTGGAAAGAAGAAGTTCTATCGTTTAAAAATCCAGACTCGTTTGCATTTGTAAATGGACGGCCGCTAGAATAATTGAAGGTCGCGCCTATTTGAGACTGCCAGTCTTCTATCCAGTACTTTCCCACCAGACTAAAATTGTGATCGGTTGCAAAATTAGGAGTCGCCTCCACAGGAAAATTGCGGAATTGACGCTTCGTATCCAAGTAAGAATAGCTTACCCAATAATCAAGATTCTTAATCGAGCGCTCATCTCTCCAGAATAAATCAAGTCCAGCCGCATACCCTTCCCCGCCATTACCCAAATCGCTATCGAACTGAACGCGTGCCGTGTCGTAGGTCAACAGCTCATCGTAGCTTTTATAATACCCCTCTGCTCTAAACATGCGGTCGTTCTTTTTAAATAGAAAGTTGGCTATATAATGTTGCGCATTTTCTGGTTTTATGTTTTTATCATATTGCTGTACATTGTTTTGAACAGCTTGATAAAAGTTACCGTAAGCGAGTGAAAACTGTGAGCTGTTATTGAGACTTACCGCCGCGCTCAGGCGTGGGGATACTTTAAATTCATCACTAGCACTGTAATAATCCCCCCGCAATCCAGCTTTAAAGGCAAGATCTTTAGACGCAAAAATCTCAGCTTCTGCAAAAGCACCGGTAATTCCATGGTTGATGCCGTTTTTAAAAGTATCGTTTTCTAGTAGCACATCTTCCTTGTAATTGATAAGAAATTGCTCCACACCCATGTTGAGTTTAAAGTAATTGTTATAGCGTTTTTGAAGTTTGAATTTAGCATGCAACGCATTTTCTACGGCTGCTATTTTAGTCGCTGCTATGTTCACATCGTTCTTATCATGGGCAAGACTTAGACCCGTTTCTATATTCCAGCTTTCTGATAAAGAACCGTTGTAGTTGAGGTTTCCGTAATAATTTTTATTTCTCAAGCCAAAATAAAAACCTTCTTCCACATCTATATCTTCCTGAATGATCGCAAAGTCGCTGTACGAGTCGGCACTGTAGGCCTTAAAAAGTCCTTTGTCAAATTCATGTCTATAAACCGCCTCGGTATTTAGGCTTTGAAAAGGTTTTTTAAACTGGTTATTTTGTGAAATCACCTCATTGTATGGAGCGAGATTAACATATTGTGCATTCACACTAATGCTGTTTTTACCCCATATTTTAGTCTTTCCAAAGTTCCCTCCTATAGTCATGATTCCCAACTCTGTTTTTTCTTCTTTTGGGAAATCGTTGGTGTTTAGAAGCAATACACTGGAAAGTGCATCTCCATATTCTGCGCTGTACCCACCGGTTGAGAATGTGATCCCATCAAAAAGGAATGGGGAGAACCTACCTCTAGTAGGTATATTTCCTGTGGTGGGTAAAAAAGGTCTAAAAACACGACTTCCATCGATAAATATTTGGGTTTCTTCGGCACTTCCACCGCGTACAAAAAGACGGCCATCATCAGCATTTGATGCTGTTCCTGGCAGTGTTTGTAGCGCGCCTACAAAATCGCCTACCGCACCAGCCGTAGTTACAATATCCAGTGGCTTCAATACACTTGCCTTAGAACTATCTCCAGCACTAAAACTTCCAGCGCTTAGCACTACGGTGTTTAATGCGTTCCTGCTTTCGCGAAAGCGTAACTTTAAACCCACCATTTCCTTTATTAGAGCTTCTAACTTATAATCTTCATAACCGATGTAACTGGCTATAAGAATTCCATAGGAAGATTCTTCTGTTGTAAAAGAGAATTTTCCATCTAGGTCTGTAGTTGTGCCGTCGTAGGTTCCTTCTAGATATACATTCACACCCATAACAGGCTCGTTTTCTTCATCGAGAATCACTCCTGAAATTGTAGTTTGTGCAAAAGCAACCGATGTAATAAAAAGACAGATAATTGTAAAAAGCGTTTTCATAAAATAGATTTGATGGTACAATGATGAGACTGAAACGAGCTTTTTAAAATTTTGAATGACCGAGTTGTAGGATTTCAAGTATGGGTTGTGGAATGGAATTCGAATTTGGTTGGTGGTCATTTTGCTGGAAAGCGATCTTACTTCTTAACGGCCTCTATAAAGTAACATATGAATATTCCATTTTAATAAAAAATCAAAATCTGATTTTGTTCCTCTCTCATCGATATTCAAAATTTTAAAAATGCCGAATTCCATTAATAACCAAGCATTTTTATGTTTCAAGTTCCTCTTCAATTTCAATTTTTAAAGAGATACGTTTTCCTTAACCGTTAAAAATCGGTAAATCCTTATATTAGCGGCAATAAAAAGATCTCATGAAAAAAATCGCATTGATTCTTACTGTGGCTATTGCATTAGCCAGTTGTAATTCCTCTAAAAACGTAGTGGCAACTCCAGCCGCTGGTTCTAGTACCTACTGGCAACAGCATGTAAATTATGACATGGATGTAGATATGGATGTAGACCGTTACCAATATACAGGTCGACAAAAACTGGTGTACACAAACAATTCTCCAGAAACCTTAGATCGAGTGTACTATCATTTATTTTTCAATGCATTCCAACCAGGAAGTGAAATGGATGTGCGATCACGCAGCATCGCAGATCCTGATAGACGTGTAGGTTCTCGAATTGCTGCTTTGGAACCTAATGAAATAGGATATTTACATGTAAGTAATGTCGAACAAGATGGTAAAGCATTGTTAGCAAACGAAGAAGGAACTATATTAGTTGTAAAACTCGCTAAAGTGCTGGAGCCAGGGCAGTCTACTACTCTAGAACTAGATTTTAACGGTCAGCTTCCTGTGCAAGTAAGAAGAAGTGGACGTAATAATGCCGAAGGTGTTGCTCTTTCTATGACGCAATGGTACCCTAAAATGGCCGAATTTGATAAATACGGTTGGAATACAAGCCCGTATATAGCGCGTGAATTTCACGGCGTCTGGGGAGATTTTGATGTAGAGATTACTATAGATAATGACTACACAATAGGTGGAACGGGTTACCTCCAGAACCCTAAAGAAATAGGTCATGGTTATGACAAAGCAAATTCTGGTCCTGCAAAAAGTATAGACGGCAAATTAAAATGGCATTTTAAAGCTCCTCAAGTTCACGATTTTGCATGGGGCGCAGATAAAGATTTTATCCACGATATCTATAAAGGAGCAAACGGTGTAGATCTTCACTTCTATTATAAAGATAAGGATGAGATTAAAGAAAATTGGAAAAGATTACAACCAGCAACTAATGAGTTCTTAAAATACTTTAATGAACATGTAGGTGACTACCCTTACCAACAATACTCTGTCATTCAAGGTGGTGACGGTGGTATGGAATATGCCATGTGTACTTTGATTACAGGGGAACGCCCTTTTGGCAGTCTTGCTGGAGTTACGGCTCATGAATTTGCGCACTCTTGGTTCAACCATATTCTAGCTACAAACGAATCTAAAGACGAGTGGATGGATGAAGGTTTTACGACTTACATTTCTAACCTAGCTATGAATGCTGTTTTTAAAGAAGGAAAAGAAAATCCTAACGCTAGATCGTATCAAAGTTATATAGGCCTCGCAAAATCAGGTAAAGAACAACCACAAACTACTCATGCAGATCGTTACGAATACAACGGTGCTTATGGCACCAGTGCTTATTCTAAAGGGGCTGTTTTTATGGCACAACTAGGCTATATTGTAGGTGATGAAGTGCGTGATGACATTATCAAAGAATATTTCAACACTTGGAAATTCAAACATCCAGATCCTAATGACTTTAAAAGAGTAGCAGAGCGTGTGAGCGGTTTTGACCTGGAATGGTATTTAAGAGACTGGACCATGACCACCAATACGATTGATTATTCTATAGAAAATACAAGTACTGTTGATGGAGTGAATGTAATTTCTCTAAAAAGAAATGGATTAATGCCTATGCCGTTAGATGTAGAAGTAACTATGAATGATGGCAGTACAAAAATGTATTACATCCCTCTTGCCGAAATGCGCGGAGAAAAGAAAATAAGTAGAAATGTCATAACAGTTGCTGACTGGGCTTGGGCTTATCCTACTTATGAGTTGGCGCTTGAAGGTGTAGACAAGAACAATATAAAAAGCGTTACCATCGACCCTAAAAAAATGATGGCAGATGTGAATAAGGAAAATAACACCTTGCAATTGCAAGAATAGCATTCCGTTTACCCCCGCGGTTTACAAATGAATAAACAGGTAGTTTTTTGCAAACTCAAAATTTAAACAGGCAGTATTTTCTAATAGGAAAATACTGCCTGCTTTCATTTGTTTAGTGACCTTTCTAATAAATAACTGTTTTAGCGAACCAAATTAGCGTCTACAACTCAATTCGAACAAATTTATAAAATACCCAATTCTTATTTTCCATCAAGGTAAAGTAGTAGTTATCGTGTCGGCATTTCCTTGACTATATAGCTTATAACTAAGGTGTTCACAGCTGAGTAAAAACAAAGAAATAGCTGTCTAAAAAGTCTCGATTCTATATTCTAACAGCCTAGTGGCCTTGATTATTTTCATTCAGCAGTTATTAAAACATATCTTTGCACCACGATGAAATTCACACTAGGAAGAAATAAAAAATTAAAAAGCAAAAAGGCTACCGACTTGCTTTTTTCTGATGGTTCGTCCATGAGAAAAGGACCTTTGCGTGTGGTTTATTTTATAAAACCTCAGGGTGGCGAGCATCAAATAGGAGTAAGCGTAGGAAAGCGTTTTTTTAAAAGTGCCGTTGATCGCAATCGCATTAAAAGATTGATGAGGGAGTCGTATCGATTGCATCAAGAATTACTACCTGTTTCTGAAGCTGTTCATTTAAAGGCCATGTTTATATATCAATCTGGTAAAATGCCTGATTATGACTATATAGAAAGCCTGACTAAAAAGCTGTTGAAAGAGCTGACTAAAAAAGTGGCTTCATAAGAATAGGAATATGGATTAGCTTGCTTGGTTAATCCACAGCAGTAAGCTTTTTATACATTTTAGCAGGCTAAAGACTCCCGACTTTAGATCAAACTAAAATGATTTGTTCCAGCTAATTTCCATTTTATATTCCCGCGATTTCTATTAAAAAACCTAAAGGCCAAAACTACTGTAGTCCTTTTATCAAAATACTCCGTATAAGCCTTCTTAAAGCTAAATACTAAGTTTTTCATCATCCGGATATCAGGCCTCTTTCCTCAGTGCTCGGGGCTAACAACTGATATGGTGCTTGTGAACAATCCGTCAGCCATAATTGCGTTATAACTGTTATGGTGCTTCTGAGTATTTATCTTATATTTAAGGTACCTTCCAAGAATCACAAATAAAAAAATGAGTCAAAAGATTAATATAAGAAGACAAATCTTGCTGCCTATCGCGGCAGCTGGACTGTTATTTACTACGGCTAGTTTCCAAAACGATTTCTTTGAGATCGCAAAACAGATTGAGATTTTTACAGAAATGTATAAACAACTCAATATGAATTACGTAGACGAAACAAATCCTGCAGCACTTATGGATAAAGCCATAGAAGGAATGCTAGAAGAGCTCGATCCTTACACGGTTTACTGGACAGAACAAGAGGTAGAAAAATCAAAAATAAACCGTCGCGGCTCTTATACTGGTATAGGTGCAAACGTGCGAACCAAAGAAAATAGAATTACCATTATCGAGCCATGGAAAGACTATCCAGCAGATAAAGCTGGTCTTAAAGCTGGAGATGAGATCATAGAAATAGACGGAATTAAAATTTCAAACTATAAAGATAATGCTGGAGATTTGTTACAAGGCTCCGAAGGAACAGAACTCACTATCACATACACCCGTCAAGGAAAAACTAAAACAGCTACTCTTAAAAGAGAAGGGGTTGAAGTAAATGCGGTTCCTTTCTATGAAATGGCAACACCAGAAATAGGGTATGTCGTTCTTTCTAAATTCAATGAAAAGGCCTCTAGAGAAACTAAAACTGCCATTAAAGAACTCCAAGAAAAAGGAGCTACAAAAATAATTTTAGACCTTAGGGGAAACCCAGGTGGCTTATTAAGTGAAGCGGTAAATGTTTCTAACTTGTTTATTCCTAAGGGTAAATTGATTACCAGCACACAATCTGTGATCCCGAAGTATAATAAAACATACCTCACTAAGCGCAGTGAAGAATTTGAAGGAATGCCTATTGCCGTTCTAATCAACGGTCGCAGTGCTAGTGCTAGTGAAATTGTAAGTGGTAGTATTCAAGATTATGATAGAGGTGTTATTATAGGCGCGAGAAGTTTTGGTAAAGGACTCGTACAGCGTCCTAAACCACTGTCTTATGGAACACAAGTAAAGATAACTATTTCCAGATATTACACACCTAGTGGTCGTTGCATACAAGCATTAGATTACTGGAACCGTGATGAAAATGGCGACGCAGTGCGTACTAAAAAAGAAGATTATAAAGCCTTTAAAACCGTAAATAGCGGTCGTACTGTTTATGATGGTGGCGGCGTAGAACCAGACATATCGCTAGAGTCTGCAGCATATTCTCCTATCACAACAGCACTTCTAAAAGAGAATTCTATTTTTGACTATGCGACAAATTATTATTACAGACATCAGTACGATTCCCTAGATGAGATTCAACTTACCGATGCAGACTTTCAAGAGTTTGTTTCCTATATAGAAAATCGAGGCTTTGAATTTGAAACAGCCACAGAGTCCGCTTTCGCGAAAGCCTACCAATCAGCAACTAACGAGGAACTAGATGATGATATCAAGACCTCTTATAATGCCATTTTAGAAGATATCAAGAAAGCCAAAAAGAAAGAAGTCATAGATAAAAAAGTTGAAATCAAAAGCCTCCTTACTGATGAGATCGTAAAAAGGTATTTCTATAAAGAAGGACTTTACAATTATCAAATCAAATACAATCCAGAAATCAGAGCAGCAATAGATGTTCTTAATGATAAAGATAAATACAACCGTGTTTTAAAATAATGGATCATGATGTGCGACAAAAGAATAAAAGACCCCTTACTAGGGCAAGCTCTGTACAGATAACTGTAAGAATAAGAACTAGATCACAATTATTTTAAAATACGTCAGAATATTTATTCTCATATTGGGTACTGTAGTGCAAATAAAATCGTTGTATTAAAAGTCATTAACAGGTCGTAATAAGATGATTTATAATTGAATAAGATAATTTTAACAGAACAGCAGTAGCAATGAACCATAGAAAACATATAGCATTTCTTTTATTTCTAGTGAGTTTTGCCATAAATGCACAGCTTACAGAAACTCATTCTGTTTACTTTAACCTTGATGATGATGAGTTTTCTTTTAGTGAAGGGAAACAACTCAATTCATTCTTTGATGATTTGTTATACAAACCTCTTCTAGATGTAAAAATATTAGGTTACTGCGATGATCGCGGTACCTATGGTTACAATCTAGACCTTTCCAACAGACGTGTAGAAACCGTTTCTAAATGGTTACAGGAACACGCTATTTCCACAGATCATATCTCTAAAACCATCGAAGGCCGTGGAGAAGTAGCTTTAGAAGACGGGTCTGAAGAACTAACGATAGAAGATGAACGCGCTCAAAACCGCCGTGTAGACCTTATTTTCTCTTTAAAAAAAGAGTTTACGCAACGATTAGAGATACAAAAACTCAATGCAAACGACCTTACAGAAGAAGAAGCTGAAGAAATTAAAACTTATGAAAAAAAGGTTATAGAGGCAATTTTAGAAGACGAGAAAAGTACCAGCACTATTCCTGTTTCTAAAAGCTTGGAGAAAATTCCAAAAAAATTAACTGTTGAAGTGATAGAAGAATATCTAAATATTCCCACAAGCCTTGATCCCGAGGTGGATAATTCTCAAGAACCTTTTAAATCACTTCTAAGTAAGCGTCTTAAAAAGGGCCAAATTATTATACTAGAAAATATACTTTTCTACAAAGGAAGATCTACCGTACTTGAAGAATCTCAACCCCTTTTAGATCGTGTTGCAGAGATTCTCGTTGCTCGTAAAGATATTTATTTTGAAATTCACGGTCATGTATGTTGTATCAATCCAGTATATCAAGACGCTTATAATCGCGATACAAAAAAATCCAATCTTTCTGTTGATAGAGCTAGGTCTATATTCCAAATTCTCAGAAAACGTGGTGTGGATTATAGAAGAATGAAATATAAAGGATACGGTCGTAAAAAGCCCTTAGGTGGAATTGATAAACTAGATCGACGTGTAGAATTGTATATTACTAAAATTGAAGAAGAGTAGATTAAAAGTAGACGGCTCGCTAGAACCGTACTTCGTTGATCTCACTTTGCTTTTTACCCTCTCTTTTTCTTGTGCCTTACAGACTCTAGTTGTGAAAGAATTATAATCTCTTAAATAAATGAGGCAATGAATACTAAACATTAGAACCTCCTTATTTATTTGAGATCTTTACATTTAAATCAAAAGCACCCTGCAAAAGCGGTAAGTCATTGCGCATGCTAAATATGACTCCGCTTTTGATGCTATTTATGCAAGGTTCTTGATTTTAATAGTACCCAATAAAAGTATGCCTGTTTTACTAGTTATCGTTAAATAATTGATGAAGCGAGCCACCTCATCTTTTCTCTTTGATAAAAACTACCTCTCTGCGACTACAATAATAAAACAGTTACTAAGATAGCTTGATTGTAAGCCTTTTAAGTAGAATAAAAATAACTACTAGCAAAACGACAGCATAGTTGTAACTTTAAAACACTCGTAAAAATAAAATATATACATACATATGTGTATCACAACAGTTTGGATCTAAAGTCTAATTTTTCAAAATAAGCATAAAAAACCTAACTGTCTGGTGATTAAAAATGCTATCCTATGTTATCATTTTTCATTACTATCACCACTAGATATATTTATCGTAACTTTGCGATTAAATAATATGGGAGCTACTAAAACTGACAAATTTACGGAAGAACAAAATCAGGTAGCTCGTATGGCAAAAGCGCTCGCTCACCCTGCTAGAATAGCTATTATTCAATATTTATTCTCTATTGACTCCTGCGTTTGCGGCGACATTGTTAATGAAATAGGCCTAGCACAACCCACTATTTCGCAACATTTAAAAGAACTTAAGTCTGTTGGACTCATAAAAGGCAGTGTCGAGGGCACAAGTGTTTGTTATTGTATCAATCATAGTAATTGGATCTTAATGAAGAACTTGCTTTCCCCTATTTTAAACCTAGATGCTGCTATTTTAAATGACTGTTGTTAAAAAAATTACCTTTATTAATCGCAATATTGCAATTAAACAAATTTAAAATGAGATTATCTCAATTCACAAAAATTCTTACTACCCAGGGACAGATCAGTTTTCAACTACCTTCAGGTGATTTAGTTCCTAGTCATTTTCATGTAACTGAAATAGGAAAAGTAATCAAACACTTTATTGATTGTGGTGGTAAAGAGCGGATAGAAACGGCAGTAAACTTTCAACTCTGGGAAGCAGATGACTACGATCACCGTTTGCATCCAGAAAGATTAATTCAAATTATTGAGCTTTCAAAAAACAAATTAGGTCTTCCAGATGCAGAGATTGAAGTAGAGTATCAAACTGATACCATAGGTAAATACGGTATTGATTTTGATGGTACTTCCTTTATACTCACAAATAAAACTACCGATTGTCTTGCTCAGGACGCCTGTGGCATAGCACAAGAGAAAACTAAAGTAAAAGTTTCAGAAGTTCCATCCCAAAATAGCTGTGCTCCAGGTTCTGGTTGCTGTTAATTAAGTCTTATGTTTTTACCTATCAAAGAATTACTAGATGGATTAGAGGTCGGTTCTATTCCGCTTTCGCGAAAGCGAGAACTTCACCAACTCTCTGACTATATCAACCAAAGTATTCAACACCATAAAAAGGTACATCTTACTTTTATTTGTACCCACAACTCCAGACGCAGTCATTTATGTCAGATATGGGCGCAAATTGCCGCTCGTTATTATGAAATATCAGATGTCCATTGCTATTCTGGTGGAACAGAAACCACAGCTGTTTTTCCTAAAGTCATAAAAACACTCCAAAGACAAGGCTTAGAAATTACTCAAAAGAAGAAAAAAGAAAATCCAAAATACTATATAGAATACAGTGAAATAATGCCACCTATAAGCGCATTTTCTAAGGTATTTGATGACGTATCCAATCCATCTTCACAATTTGCAGCTGTAATGACTTGTGATCACGCCTCTGAAAGTTGTCCTGTGGTACCCGGAGCAGAAAAGAGAATCTCACTGACTTATGTAGATCCAAAAATAAGCGATGGAACGCCAGAACAAAAAGCAGTTTATAACGAACGCAGCCTTCAAATCGCTACGGAAATGAAATACGTATTCTCTCAAGTGATATTAAATAAGCCATGAAAAAAAAGCTCTCTTTTCTAAATCAATACTTAACATTATGGATTTTTATAGCCATGGCGATAGGCGTAGGGTTGGGTTATGTAATTCCAAATATAGCTACTTCTATAAATTCCATGAGCAGTGGAACAACTAATATTCCCATTGCTATAGGACTGATATTAATGATGTATCCACCACTTGCAAAGGCCGACTATAAAATGCTGCCCAAGGTTTTTAAGAATACAAAAATTCTCAGTATTTCCCTATTACTCAATTGGGTCATCGGTCCTGTTTTGATGTTTATACTTGCCCTTACCTTTTTACACAACCACCCAGAATATATGGTAGGACTTATTTTAATAGGTCTGGCACGTTGCATAGCCATGGTGCTCGTATGGAACGATCTCGCAGATGGCTCTCCAGAATACGGAGCTGGATTAGTAGCGCTCAACAGTGTCTTTCAAGTATTTGCTTACTCTTTTTATGCCTGGTTATTTATAACGGTGCTGCCACCTTATTTTGGCTTTGATGGAGCTATTGTAGATATCTCCATAGCCACGATAGCCGAAAGTGTTGCCATTTATTTAGGAATTCCGTTTATTATGGGAATTTTAAGTCGTTACTTCCTTGTAAAAGCACGAGGCAAAGACTGGTATGAAAACGTTTTTATTCCGGCGATTTCTCCTGTTACCTTGGTTGCGTTACTACTTACTATTGTATTGATGTTTTCCTTAAAAGGGGAACTGATTGTGGAGATACCATTTGATGTATTATTGATTGCCATACCCCTAATGATTTATTTTATAATCATGTTCTTGATAGGATTTTTTATCAGTAAATACCGCGGTGCAACCTACAGCGAAAATGCTGCGATTTCTTTTACAGCAGCTGGTAATAATTTTGAACTTGCTATTGCTGTTGCCATTGCTGTTTTTGGCCTCAATTCTGGTCAGGCATTTACTGGAGTAATCGGGCCACTGGTAGAGGTTCCTGCATTGATTTTATTAGTAAGGGTTTCTTTCTGGTTGAAGAAGAAGTACTACTAATCTCAAATTTATAGGTGTGAACTCATGTCCACACCTATAAATATGAAAATCAACTATCTCTTTTATTACAAATAATTTAAATACCGCTGAATTTAGAATTCCTAAAATACCTCAAACCCATTGGGATTAGTTTTAAATTTAAGCATGACTCATACGTCTACCATCAAATACGAAAAAGACATAGAGTTCATATCTTTTTTACCCTTATTATATCCTGTAATCTAAAGAATAATTCAAGTTCCATTAGAGGTATTCACCTATTGGGAATTCAGTTTTCCCTTTGAACTTTTTATGATATGCTACTTGCTTTATTTGGTGTTTTATAAGCGATCTCCTTGACCATCTATAGGAATTTTGTAGCATCATTATTAATGTATCTAAATCATTTTATTGATGTTAACAACAGGGTGCTTTTTTCTAACCGCAGACTTAAGTTTGCCGTCAGCATAAAACTAGAAATCGTCCCTACTCTATAATGTTGCAACACAGCGTTCCATATTCTTATTTTAAAACGATATTTGCACCACCTAAAACCATAGAGAAACTTCTAATATGACCCTTGTTTCCAAAGATATCTTAAAAGCAGCCGAAATCCTTTCTCGTGAAGAACTGGTCGCTATTCCTACCGAGACCGTTTATGGACTCGCAGGAAATATATATAGTGACACCGCGATTAAAAAAATCTTTGATCTTAAAAAAAGACCGTTTTTTAATCCGCTGATTGTGCATATTCATAGTGTGGATCAAATCATGGAACTGGCGACGCATTTTCCTGAAAAAGCACAGCTGCTAGCAAAAGCGTTTTGGCCGGGTTCCCTAACGTTGATTTTAAAAAAACAGCCTACTGTTCCAGAACTTATCACTGCTGGAAATGATACGGTGGGAATAAGAATACCTCAACATGAATTAACATTAGAATTACTAAGAAATTTACCTTTTCCTCTAGCGGCACCCAGTGCAAATCCGTTTACATACATCAGCCCGACGACCGCGCAACATGTGAAGAGCTATTTTGACGGTGAATTGGAAATGATACTCGATGGTGGTGACTGTGAAAATGGGATTGAGTCTACTATAGTAGGTTTTGAAAATGGCGAGCCTGT
>NZ_JBLIGN010000062.1:0-15595 GCF_047636915.1 Nonlabens sp.
TAATTTTTAAAGGCGCGCCCCATAAACCAGGAATCATATAAATGGTAAAGGTGAGCACGACCAGACCCAGCAATAATCTACCTACAGAAATAGGAGCCTCTGGACCGTCGTGTGGCAATTTAATTTTTCCCAATAAATATAAAGCAAGCGCTCCAAAAATAGCGATCCAAATAGCTAAGAACACTTCGCGTTCTAAGATATGTGTTTGATACACTAAATCTGCTGCTGATAAGAATTTAAAGGCTAGTGCTAATTCTAAGAAACCTAATACCACTTTTACCGTGTTCAACCAACCACCTGATGCAGGCAGCGAATTCATCCAACCGGGGAAAATAGCAAACAAGGCAAATGGTAATGCGATGGCCAGTGAAAATCCAAACATACCTATCACAGGAGCAAGTCCGCCTTTTGATGCTGCTTCTACAATAAGCGATCCTACAATCGGACCTGTACAAGAGAAGGAAACAATGGCTAAGGCCAGTGCCATAAAAAATATTCCAGCGATTCCCCCTTTATTGGCTTTTTCGTCTGCTTTATTAGCCCAAGATTGGGGCAATGTAATCTCAAAAGCACCTAAAAACGAAGCGGCAAAAACGACTAATATTAAAAAGAAGGCCACGTTAAAATAGACATTGGTACTCAACTCATTCAAAGATTCTGACCCAAAAATAGCGGTGACCACCGTCCCTAATAACACATAAATAACAATAATAAATACGCCATAAAGCAGCGCATTGGAAATACCTTTTGCCCGTGTTTTACTCTGCTTGGTAAAGAAACTTACCGTAAGCGGGATCATAGGAAACACGCAAGGTGTCAACAATGCTGCAAAACCAGAAAGGAAAGCAACAATAAAAATAGTCCAAAGACTGCGGTCCTTTTTTTCTTCTTCTTTTTCTTTTTCTAATTCGGACTTACTTTTTTTTTTATCCGCGCCCTTCTCTTTTGTGTCGGCTTTAGGACCTCCTTTTAAAGGAATATCAGCTTCTGGTGCGCCCACCGCCAGCATAGGGTCTAATTCTTCATCTAGGTACTTTTCAATAATGCCATCCGCACCGAATGGAACGACAGCATTGGGATCTAATTTAAAAGTAAGTGCTCTACCCGTGGGCCTTAAGCATCTTTCTTCATCACAAGTCATGAAAAACACCTCAGCAATGATGTATTTTAAATCGGTATCCAGTAGCTTAATTTTTTGTTTGAAAATGGCAGCGTCAGAAAATTGATAGACATTAAACTCCCAAACTGAGGAGTAGGCCGCATAAGAGCCGGTTTCCTTATTAATGCCTGTCAATTCTATTTTATCCTCTACCCCATAAAAACTCAGAGTAGTGGGAATAGGACCTGCATCTTTTGACGTAGATGTTTGCGAATACAAATGCCACCCTGGATCGATAGCCGCAGTGGTTATAAGTTCATATTCTGTCTCAGATAGTTGAACCACTTCAGTAGACCAGGACGTAGGATCTTCTTGAGCGGTTACTTGTAAAAAAATGAGGGCTGTTAAAGCAATAAGGAGCTTTCTCATGGGTTTTGGGTTATTTCTATAATAGAGGTTGTTTTACTTGTAATTTTGTGGTGCTTGCTGGCTCTTATTCCTACCAACCATATGATGTTGCTACCACTTATCAATACTACTACTTTTTCTCGTTCTAAAGAAGGAATTTTGTGGTCCGTTAGCAGATCGCTTATCAATTTACTGCCTTGCATTCCATAAGGCATCATGCGATCTCCATGCTTCCAAGTTCTCAAGATCAAAGGCCATTTTATTTTATTTGTGTCTAATAAAATTTTATCTGTCAAATTTAAAGACTTTAAGTATCCCAATGCATCTTCTGAAACTAACGTTTTCAATTCCAGTTTTACGTCTTGCATAGCGATAGTTCTGGATCGCTGATCAATTTCAATATAAATAGCTTCTGAGGTAGCGGTTGTACTTAAAATTAAAACATCCCGCTCCTTTGTCAATATCTTAGTGCCTGACCGAATATTTTTACCGTTTTCAGCCTCTAATAACACCATGGCATCTGGAAGGTTAAAGTGGTACTCTTTGAGAAGTTCGTACAGATAAGCCTCCGGATGTACCGTTGCTTTTAAGGACGCGATATGTATTTCTAGGAGGCCAGAATTGGTGTTTGTTCCGCTTTCGCGAAAGCGTGCTACGGCAGTATCTAACAACAATTCAGAACCTTTAAGATGGTGTAAAGTATTGGAAAAGTTGGTTTTTAAATGCGGTAATGCCTTATGCAAGAGAGGAATCACATCATGTCGCAATTCATTGCGGAGGTACTTAGTGGCGCTATTGCTGCTATCTTCTCTCCAGCTGATATCATTTTCTGTAGCAAATTCAGAAATTTGATCTCTTGAAAAGGGCAATAAAGGTCTCGCTATAACTCCATTACGCGCTCTTATTCCTGTCAATCCATGAAGTCCAGCACCACGACCTAAATTGATTAAAAAAGTTTCTAATTGATCATCCAGATGGTGGGCTACAAGTATAGAACTATAATTTTGTTGTGCTGCGATGCTATCAAATGCTTCATACCTCAAAGCTCTCGCAGCCATTTGAATAGAGATGCCTCTCGACTGAGCAACCTGTTCTGTTTCAAATGATTCCAGATGGAAGGCAGCATCAAAATGCTGTGCCAGATGTTCCACAAAAAATTGATCTTCCTCACTTTCTGTACCTCTAAGATTAAAATTACAGTGAATCAAATCAAATTTGATATCTAATTGAGCTAATAAATGCGCCAAAACAGTACTGTCTTTCCCGCCACTTATCGCAATAGCCACTGGAGCCGAAAACAGTTCGGGAAAGTGACTTTTTATATGTCTTTGAAACGCTGCTAACATACCGCAAATTTAATCAAAGGAAATCCCTTGTTGCTTCAAAACATCAATTAATGCATTGGCTTTTAAAAAACACTCTTCATACTCCTTTTCGGGAACAGCAGCGGCAGTAATAGCGCTACCTACTGAAAAAGAAAGGGTTTTCTTTTCTTCATTATAGAGTACCGTCCTGATGACCACATTAAAATCAAAATCATCTTGAGGTGTAAAATATCCTATAGCACCGCTGTACAAACCTCTTTTAAAAGACTCCTGTTGCTCTATGATTTCCATCGCACTAATTTTAGGTGCGCCCGTCATGCTTCCCATAGGAAAACTGGTCTTGATCGCCTCCATACTCGTATATTTTTTATCCAGTGTTGCCGTCACGGTACTGATCATTTGATGGACCTGCTGGAACGTATACATACCAAATAATTCTTCCACGACTACACTTCCTTTTACCGCTGTTTTAGAAAGATCATTGCGCACTAAATCAACAATCATAACGTTTTCAGATCGCTCTTTAGGATCGTTCAACAGTTGTTGTTTCAGTGCTTCATCTTCGGCGGGTTGTAAAGATCTTTTGGCAGTTCCTTTTATAGGCTGAGAAACCAACTGTTCTCCTGTTTTCTTAAGATAACGCTCAGGACTGGCGCTTATCGCATAATACGGACCCCACTTTGCATAAACAGCAAAGGGTGGCTCACTGATGCTATTCAAATCATAAAAAGCTTTTTGAGGGTTTAATTCCACCTCGTGAGCATAAAATTGAGTGCAAAAATTGGCCTCGTAAATATCACCTCTGTGAATATGATCCAAAAAGTTTTGTGCTTTTTTAAGATAGTCTTCTTTCGCATCTCTAGCCTGCAAAATAACCTTGTTATCACGAGTTTTTAGATCGCAAATAAGATGCGTATCTATGTTCTGAATTAGCTGTTCTACTGCTGTCTGTGAACTTATAAAAGAATGAACTTTCACTTCCCTTTCTGAGATTTCAAAAACCAACTCTGGAACAAAAAAACACATATCTGGAAACTCTAAAATATCCTGATGCTTGCTCTCTAATTCTTCCAATTCATTTTTAAGATCGTAACTCAAAAAACCAAACATCCAGTCTTTATGGGTTGCTCTAAAAGCTTCTAATTGTTCAAATGCATTTCCAGCAGTGGCTGTTAGAGTGGCTACAGCACCTGCTCCAATCAATGTCGAATAGGTATCGTATTTGGTATTGCTCTGATTACTTTCTAAATAAATCAGGTATTTTTCAGCATCGTAAAACGACACTAATTTCTTTTTAAATGCTGCCGGATTAACTAATGGAAATTGATGAATTTCTCTTTGTTTCATAAGGTGTCAAAGGTAACTGTTAAACCATAGGAATCTACTGGATGAAAGAGTTCCTCTTCCTGTAGATTCCAAGCATAATTACTGGTAAATACATAGAATCTGCCATCAAAAAAGCCGATTCAAAAGGGAATCGACTTTAAGCATCTGAGTTCCTACCTGCTATACGTGCAGCGCTCTGTCTTCAGTAGCAGCAAGTGCTGCTTCTTTCATCGCTTCAGAATAGGTAGGATGCGCATGTGACATTCTTGCAATGTCTTCTGCACTCGCTCTAAATTCCATAGCAACAACTGCCTCAGAAATAAGGTCGGCTGCTCTGGCTCCTATGATATGAACTCCTAAAACCTCATCCGTTGTTTTGTCGGCTAGAATTTTTACCAGTCCATCGGTATCTCCAGAGGCACGAGATCTACCCAATGCCTTCATAGGGAATGATCCTGCTTTGTAAGCAACTCCTTCCTCTTTTAACTCCTCTTCTGTTTTACCTACACTAGCCACCTCTGGCCAAGTGTAAATGACATTGGGGATCAAATTGTAATTGATATGTGGTTTTTGACCAGCTATTGTTTCTGCCACAAAAACCCCTTCTTCCTCTGCTTTATGGGCGAGCATGGCACCACGGACTACATCTCCTATCGCATAAATATTAGAAACATTGGTCTGTAAATGTTCATTTACATCTACGTGTCCACGTTCATTGATTTTAACTCCTGCAGCAGTGGCATTTAGTTTATCTGTATAAGGACGCCTTCCTACAGAAACGAGACAATAATCTCCTTCAAAGCTCACTTCTTCTCCTTTTTTATTTTTGGCCGTTACCTTAACGATATCGCCATGGCGTTCTACCTTGTTGACTCCATGAGACAAGTGGAATTTCACCCCTAGCTTTTTAAGAACTTTCATCAGTTCTTTAGAAAGAACTTTATCCATTATAGGAGTGATGCGATCAGCATATTCAATAACCGTCACCTCAGCTCCTAATCTTTTATACACTTGTCCTAATTCAAGCCCTATCACACCACCGCCTATTACGACCATGTGTTTAGGGATTTCTTTTAAGGAAAGTGCTTCTGTAGAAGTAATTACTCTTTCTTTATCTACTTTGATAAATGGAAGTGTTCCTGGCTTTGAACCCGTTGCAATAATGGTGTTCTTTGCTTCAATCGTTTGTGATTTATCGCCATCTATTTTAATGTGTGTGGCATCGACAAAAGATCCCATACCAGTAAAGACATCAATCTCATTTTTCTTCATCAGGTATTCAACACCGTCACAGGTCGTATCTACGACTTGCTGTTTACGAGCGATCATTTTTTCAAAATTGATCTTTATTTCTCCCGGAATCTCAATCCCATGATCTTCAAAATGCTTCATAGCATCGTCATAGTGATGAGAAGAATCTAAAAGGGCCTTTGAGGGAATACACCCTACGTTAAGACAAGTCCCACCTAAGGTGTTGTACTTTTCTATAAGGGCAGTTTTCATGCCTAGTTGTGCACAGCGTATTGCGGCTACATAGCCACCAGGTCCAGAACCTATTACTGCAACATCATACGTACTCATAAGAGTTGGTTTTTGTTAAGAATTGTAATACAAAGATAATCAAGCAGCGCTTATTTACGGAGGCGATTTAGTTTTATTTGGGAAGGAATAGAATCAACATATGGACCGTTTTTATCCGGCAATGGACAGGTTCATTTTTTTGCCTGTTGAGCAATAGGAGCAACTGGTTTTTAGTTACCAACGGTAAAGAAGGAATTCACTGTTTTCCACACAAACCACAGCTTCTTATTTTTTTTACAACATAAATACCGCTGGTGCCCTAGTTTTTTACGAATTTTGATACTCTTTCTTCCTCACTAGAATAAAAAGCCTTTCCTAAGTGCCTCACAGAAGCTGGTGCCAAGTACCTGTGTAATGCCTGGAAGTAATGAGCGTGTTTGTGATAGTTGAGAAGCTGGAATTTGGTTCCTCTTTTTGGGTTCACCACTCACTTATTTTTTTTGATAGGGTCTTATGATCACACGTGCTGCACGGTCAAAATTGAAGTAATTATAAACCCAATTCAAAAATACCACCAGTCTATTTCTAACACCTACTAAGAAAAATAGATGGACACCCAACCAGGTGATCCAAGCTAGGAAACCGCCTAGAGTAAATGATTTTATATCTGCGACCGCTTTGTTTCTTCCTATGGTAGCCATACTGCCTTTATCCCAATAGGTGAATTCTTTTAATGGTTTGCTTTCCATCATGCGCTTAAAGTTTTTCACTAACAACTCTCCTTGTTGAATGGCTGGCTGAGCTACCTGTGGATGACCTTGTGGATACTCTGCTGTTCTCATTAAAGCAATATCTCCTATGGCAAATACATGATCATAACCTTCCACCCTATTCCTGCGATCTACAAAAAAGCGTTGCGATCTTTGATCCAGGCATTCTTCTCGCATTCCTTTAATAGGGTTCCCTATAACACCTGCGCTCCAAATAAAAGTAAGCGCTTCCACTTTAAAATCGGTATTGGTCAGTACTGTTTCATTGTCATAATTTTTCACCAACACATTAAGATGCAAATCGACACCTAAGTTTTTCAAATACTTTTCGGCCTTTTGAGATGCTTTTTCACTCATACTAACCAGTACTCGATCAGCACCATCTAGTAAATGTATCTCCATATGATCTGGGTTTAGATCTGGATAATCCTTTTTAAGAATTCCTTTTTTAAATTCTGAAAAAGCCCCTGCTAGTTCTACTCCTGTAGGTCCAGCTCCAGAAATAACAATACGCATCAACTTCTTTTGCTCTCTTACATCATTAGTAAGCGTTGCTTTCTCCAGGTTTTGCAACATGTAACTTCTTATATTAAGCGCCTGAGGAACCGTTTTCATAGGCATAGAAGATTCCTCTATGTTCTTGCTGCCAAAAAAATTGGTTTTTGTACCGGTTGCAATGACTAAGTAATCAAATGAGACATCTCCTACTGAAGTTTTAAGAATCTTTTCTTCCGGCAGGACAGAGTCAACTGTTGCGAGGCGAAATATAAAATTATTGCGGTCTTCTACAAGCCCGCGTAATGGAAAGGCAATAGAATCTGGCTCTAGACCGCTTGTAGCCACTTGATACATAAGTGGCTGAAAATTGTGATAATTATGACGATCTATAAGTACCACTTGAAAATTTTGTTTGGTTAGCTTTCGCGAAAGCGAGACCCCTCCAAACCCGCCGCCTATTACTATTACTCGTGGCAAATCTGACTGTGGTATATTCATCCTAATTAATTTTAACAAAGATAATTTAGAACACGGCATTTACCTGCCGATTAAGCTACTTTTCTTGCGATTTAAAAACTTTATGGAGTTCCTATCTTTCTTTCTCTGTCTTATCAAGCCTCAGAACAAGTATGGTGTACCTATTTGACATTCACAATAAACTTATTTTGCTAAACGATATCGTTATAGTTCTGATTCTAACGCATATGCAGAAAAATTAAAAGGCTTAAAAAGCTCGTAAAACGCGATCACTTTTAGAATTTGTCCTTCAGCATTCAAGTCAAACAGGTTTCCTATAGGATGAAAAGGATGTCGTTAGGTGCCTCCATATCACCTCTAGATATAAAACAAGGCTGGTACATGCAGCCCTAAAAATAAATACTCTTTATTATTTAAATTCTTGTTCTTGTACCTACTTGCTTTACTTTTAAAGCTCGAGTGTCACTATACATTATCCTGTACCTGTTTTTAAGAGACATAAGATTGCTTTACTTGTATAGAGCGACTAAGTTTTTCAGGTATCGTGTAACGTTTCCAAGAAACCAATGACTTATTTAGCAACCATTCCATTACATAGTGAGTAAAGAATTAGAAGAAGAATTTGTAAAACAACTGGATGATAATCAGAATATAGTGCATAAGATATGCCGTCTATATACTAATGATCAACATGCGCATAATGATCTTTTTCAAGAAGTAACGGTTCAATTATGGCGTGCTTATCCCAAGTTTAGAGGAGATGCAAAATTCAGTACGTGGATGTATAGAGTGGCATTGAATACCGCTATCACACTCTATCGAAAATCTACTAGAAGAGTCAAAACTCAAGATTATGAGTCGGTACAATTTAAGATAGCAGACCGACAAGAAGAAGACGAACAAATGGAACAGCTCACCTTATTATACGGTGCGGTAAAACAATTAAACGATATAGAAAAAGCACTTGTTTTTCTATATCTAGAAGATAAGAATTACAGAGAAATATCAGAAACGATGGGGATCTCTGAAGTCAATGCGCGAGTGAAGATGAACAGGATTAAAACAAAATTAACTAATATTATTAATCCATAAAACAATGGATCAACTAGATATACTCAAACAAAACTGGCAATCGCAAACTAGCGATGCGCCTCGATTTACAAAAGATCAACTAGGGGCATTGCTTGCAAAAAGATCTTCAAGTATTGTAAAGCGGCTTTTTATTATCGCGGTAATAGAGTTTGCTTTCTTTATAGTTTTAGGAATGGCCTCTCATCTTCATAATCAGAATAGCGATATAGATGTTATAGGACAGATGGGAAAACTATTTTATTACGGTTCTTCCCTATTGCATTATGTAGTTATTTTTATTTTCATATATCTTTTCTACCAGAATTATAAAAATATATCCACCTCTCAACCTACCAGAAGTTTAATGGATACTATTCTAAAAACGAGACGTACTATGACATGGTACATCTGGTACAACTTGACTTATATGATGGTAGTAGGCATGATCGCAACGGTTATCATTATACCTAAGGACCCTGAAATTATAAAGTTGATGGCTACTCCTAAAATGGCAGGTCATGAAACAGCCTTTTATTTGATGGTTTTAGGAGCTTCTTTCGTGGTGTTCTTGATCGTTTGTATCATCATGTATTTGATTTACCTATTGATATACGGTATCCTGCTCCGTAAATTGAAGCGCAACTACCACGAACTGAAAAGAATGGAAGTATAGTGACCTGCGATGATGGTCTCGTCGCAGTTATTTCAATCACTTTTAAGCATCCCTATTACAGCGCATCAAGTCAATTTTACATCAATAATTTTGATTTTATAGGAGCCTAAAAAAGCCTTTAGATCAAAATAGCAGAAGCTCTAATCATCGTTTTTTTAGATAATAATGATCCCATTTTTATTCTCCGAGCGTCCCTTTATGTATTCTCTTATCAGACACTAATAAAACATTATAATTAAAAAAAAAAAAGGGTAGAGCTCAAGTGACATCCTTTTTAATTTTAGATATCTATAGAATCAATTGATTTTTTTTTATTTTAACAAGGCTGCAAATACAAGTATAGCAGGTATTACAGAGGAATTTTTCAACGAATAAAAAAGGAAAAGCGAGTGCCGAGCTCTTTCGGCAAAGCAATTTATAACGGCCTTTAATGTTCCTTTTGATATACGTCTGCAGGCAGCTTTCCATAAGTAACTTTGTCCGCATGTAAAAGCACCCTTTATAAGGAGCTGTTAGTGTATCAAAAGGAAGCGTTTACTCTTCTCGAATCAAAACAACAATGTTGTCTTCCGTAAATTCTAACCGCATTTGATTTTCAAAACTACTTGCTAACTCCATCTCATCATCGCTTATAAAGCTGATGATGCAGGCTAGTTTATTTGCTCTCCAAACTCCTGTTTTCCTATGATTACATCTCGTTCTCATAGATTTGCTTCTTGATTTTTTGATCCCTCCTATCGCCTCTCTTTCGATTGGTAAAAATTTTTTGCTTCCCAAGATCACATAACGAATACTTAAAGCGTGGTGTCCGTCAGTATCAAACTTAATAACCTCTGTGTCATCCGTATCCGCTCCTATTCATCTATCAGTGCATATACAATCTGCCTCTAGTTATGGCAATTACAAAACTGATATAACTAAAGCCATTAAGATCATTTGTTTGATTGACCTAAATTAAAAAGGAGCCATTGAGAGTATTTGAGAATAAAGCAAAAAAAAGGCGGCCTAAGGCCGCCTTTTTTTTTAATATTTCGTTTTTTAAAACATCCTACTAGAATTTGTACCCTACAGACAGATGAAGAGTTCCTGGAAGCTGGAAACTGTCTTCTGTAGAACTGTTTGTTAGAATGTCCGTAAACCCGTAAGTGAACGTGCTCTTAAAGTATAAATCATGTGCCCTTAGATCATAACCAAATCCGATGGTACCAGCAAAATTTGTATTTACTGTGTTTTCAATTTCTACAGCATCAGCATCACCTATGGACTCTTCTCCTTTAAGTAAAAAACCTATTTGTGGTCCAAAGTGAATACTAAAGTCTTTATAAGCGTAATATTTGAACTGAAGCGGTACATTTAGGTATTGTAACTTTATATCTGTATTTGCTCCTGCTGCATTTTCAAATTCTTCTCCTTCTACAGAGTACAACAAACTGCCCTCGTAAGACCATTTTTCAGCAAATGGGATTTCAACAACTCCACCAAGGTGAAACCCTAGTCTATTCTCTTCAATACCAGACCCACCTAAGTTCTCGACTTTTGAAAAGTTGACACCACCTATAACCCCATAGGAAAAGTCTTGTGCTGTTGCCGTAAAAGTCGCTAGAAATAAAGCAACTAAAGAAAGATAAATAGTTTTCATTTTTTCATTTTTGGTTAATCAGTTCAAATATATAAAAATGCTTTTGTTTATTTCGGTATTATTAAGAGAGATGTTTTTGGTATGATAAAATACCATACAAAGAATCTGTTTCCACAAACTCGCTAGCTCTAAGAGCTATCGCAACCTCTTTTTCCTGTTCGCTTCATAGTCTGTGAAAATCATCTCGCCTAGTCCCTGCAATCCAGTAAAGAACGCTTTTCCTTGATTTGCTTCTGTAAACTGATCTACAAAACGTTGTAAATAAGAGTCATTTGCAATCATAAAAGTCGTGATAGGAATGTGCAACCTTCTGGCTTGTGCTGCCATGGTGTAACATTTTTCAACTATGTATTCATCCAGACCGTTGGAATTCTTATAATACGTACCGTCTTTTAATCGCAAACAGCTAGGCTTACCGTCGGTAATCATAAATATTTGCTTATTGGTATTGCGTTTTCTTCTCAATATATCCATGGCTAGTTGCAATCCAGCCACGGTATTGGTATGATAAGGTCCTACTTTCAGGTACGGAAGGTCTGCTATTTTAATAGGCCACGAGTCGTTACCAAAGACAATAATGTCTAGCGTATCCTTAGGGTAACGAGACGTGATCAACTCTGCCAGTGCCATAGCCACTTTCTTAGCCGGCGTGATGCGGTCTTCTCCATAGAGAATCATGGAGTGAGAGATATCGATCATCAAGACCGTGCTCATTTGGGCTTTAAATTGAGAATCTTCTACGACCAAGTCATCTTCTGTGAGGTTAAAGCTATCCATCCCATTATTGATCTGTGCGTTGCGCAAGCTTTCTGTCATAGAAATGCTATCCAGTCCATCACCAAATCTATACGGACGGAAATCACCACTATGCTCATCTCCTTGTCCTAATTTACCGGTTTTATGATTCCCACTGGCACCTTTGCGCATGTTACCAAATATCTGATCCAATGCATGTTTGCGCAGTAATTGCTCGGTTTTTGCCGTAATAGTAAAGCTGCCCGGACGATCACCTTCGCCTTCTCCACCTTCTTTATTTTCATCAGAGGAATCAAATTCTTCTTTTATGTAACCACGTGCTTTTAAATCTTCAATAAAATCGTCCACCGTATATTCTGAAGTCGTAAGCTTGTATTCCTTATCTAATTCCCTAAGCCAATTTATAGCCTCGTCAAAATCTCCCGATGTATGGGTGATTAATTCTTTGAAAATATCAAAGAGTTTTTCAAAAGGATCTTTTTCCTTCGGATTAAAAAATTCAAACTTAAAACCTATTCTTTCTTGCATCATGTTTTAAAAGTAAAGTACAAAAAGATAATACGGATTGTTCTTTACGAATTTAACATTGGTTTGTGCTTATAAGGAAGTTTCGCAAGCGTTATCGCAACTTTAAAACAAATAAAATCTTTAAGTTTCCCATAAGTTAATGCTGTTTCGCTTTCGCGAAAGCGCAATACACACTATTTTTGCAACCGCTTAAAAATGCAATGAAAATGACTAAACACCCTTGGCACGACGTCAGTTATGGAGCAAATGCACCAGGACATGTAACAGGAATTATAGAAATACCAAAAAATACAAGAGCAAAATATGAATTAGATAAAGATTCTGGAATGTTAATTCTAGATCGTGTGATTTATTCTTCTATGTATTACCCTTCAAATTACGGCTTTATCCCACAAACTTATTGTGATGATGATGACCCACTAGATATTCTTGTTCTTTCCCAAATCGAGATTGTACCTATGTGCCTTGTAGAATCTAAGGTTATAGGTGTCATGCAAATGCTAGATGGTGGTGAAATGGATGATAAAATAATCGCTGTGGCTGCACATGATATGTCTGTCGCTCATTTTAATGATGTAAGCGAGCTTCCAGAATTTTGGAAAAAAGAAATGCGTAATTTCTTTCAAGACTACAAAAAATTAGAAAACAAAACGGTAGAAGTAGAAGAGTTTCAAGGTCGTGAAAAAGCATTGGAAATTGTAAATCAAGCTATTGCAGATTACAAAGTAAAATTTGCCGATAGAAAGTAAGGAACAGCTTCTCTTTAGTCCTATATAAAATCAGCTCCTATAGAGCTGATTTTTTTTTGTTTTTACACTAATTAACGGCCGTTTAAAATAAATCATGCCGTGATACGCTCCTGTTTTACGGTGAAACCTTTTAACCATTTGTTCCTTTTTTAAAAGTCTCTTTGTTCTGCTAAAACTGGAATGGTTCGTATTTTTTTCAAACAAAAGTGCTGTATAATTCCTTGCTGCTGATGTGACTGAACTAAATTCTTGCGGTGTATAAAGTTTCCAGCACCTCTGTGCTTTACCCGCAAAAACCTGTGCCACTGGACTTGCCCACTACTGGATGACTCATCTTCCATCAACTCCACGTGTTACCTGCAATTTTTATAGAAAAGGAGCTTTCCTAGAAGTTTGTCCTACCGCTACAAAAAGCTATCGCTTGAGAATTCTCCAAATCAATGGGACTAAATTTCTCTCCATCACTATCGGTAACCATCGGGATCAGAGAACTGTTGAACCTGTGCTGAGACCACCTTCACTATGGTTCTCTACGTATCCTAGTATCGAGAAACATAGACGGAACCAGAATGTAATTTTAGATTGTTGGAACTTAAAACAGAAGCTTTTACGGCACTTTATAAAAAGTTTGCAACGCTGTCACCTTAGTGTATTAGGGAATCATACCCATAATTTTAAAGCAGAGAGCGCCTGTTTTGTAATAAAATTAAAAAAAATTACAAAATCAAGCAACTTTTTAATAAATTCATCGTCTTTATAATAGAGAAAGGGCGCTGCCACCAGCTGTGTCTCCACCTGTATTAATGTGCACTCAAACCACCAACCCGATGAATTTTATTACCAAAATCGCTAGTAGCTTTATTATTGTTTTGTTCGTTTCCTCTTTCGCAAAAGCGCAATTAACAGGAACATTAACCGATACAAATAAAGAGCCTATTCCTTTTGCATCCATCTATATCAAGGGAACCTACAATGGAACGACCACCAATCAAAATGGTAGTTACACCCTCCAACTAGATGCTTTTAAAACCTATAACATCGTTTATCAATCGCTAGGATACCAACCAAAGACCCTGTCTATAAACTTTTTGGAAAACGGGCAGGTTCAAAGTGTAGCTCTAGAAGAAGAAGTAGCATCGCTGGATACTGTGATCGTCAACTCTAATGAAAACCCCGCAAACCGCGTTATCCGAGAAGCGATTGCAAACAGAGAAAGCAACCGCAAGAAATTCTCTAGTTATAAAGCAGACTTCTACTCGCGCGGGTTGTGGCGTATGGAAGATGTGCCAGAAAAATTCATGGGACAAGAAATAGGCGATCTAGAAGGCTCACTGGATACTTTATCGCGCAGTGGAGTGATTTACCTGTCGGAGACCGTTTCTAAAATTGCCTATGAAGCACCTGATAATTTTAAGGAACGCATTATAGCCAGTAAAATTTCTGGAGATGATAACGGTTTTAGTGCCAACACCGCTGAGGGTGCTAATTTTGATTTTTACAACAACAACATAGACTTGAACAACCGCATCGTCTCTCCTATCGCCGACTATGCCTTTAACTATTACAAATACAAATTGCTAGGTACCTTCTATGATGAGAACAAATTCTTGATCAATAAAATAGAAGTGATATCTCGACGTCCTAAAGACAATACGTTTAATGGTATTATTTACATCGTAGAAGATCAATGGACCATTTATGGTCTAGAATTGAGCACACTAGGCGAAAACATCAATGTGCCTGTGATCGAGAAACTGACCTTTAATCAAGACTTTACCTATGAGCCTAGCAGTGGCGACTGGATCAAAAGGTCGCAGAGTATTGATTTTAAGTTTAGCTTCTTTGGCTTTAAAGGAACTGGTAGGTTTATTGCAAACTATACCAACTACGATTTTAAACCAAGCTTTGATAAAAAATCATTTGGCCCAGAAGTATTGAGTTTTGAACTCAATGCCAATAAAAAAGACAGCACCTACTGGAATCAAAAACGTCCGGTACCACTTACGCTAGAAGAGAATAAGGAATATATTAAAAAAGACAGTATCGCAACGGTACGCAACGATCCCAAATACAAAGACAGTGTAGATCGAGTGAATAATAAATTCAAGTTGCTATCGCCGCTCACTGGCTATTCGTATAGCAACAGCAAGAAAAACGAACGTTTTAGTTACGATGGATTGATCGATCTGGGTTCTTTTAAAGGATTCAATACCGTTCAAGGATATGTAATAGGAACTGGTTTTAGCTACTCCAAAGGTTATGATGAGGATTACAACCGCAGTTTATATATCAACACAGACATTAATTATGGCATCTCTGACGACAGGTTGCGCTACACGGCAGAGGCCACTTATAGATTCAATAGAACCAACAGAAGAACCCTATCTATGTCTGCGGGAACTGAAGTTAGGCAAATCAACAACTCTGAACCTATAAGCACCTTAGAGAACAGCATTTCCAGTCTCGCCTTTGAACGTAATTTTGCTAAATTCTACGAAGTAAATTTTGCTGGTGTCGCTTATTCTGAAGAAGTGTCTAATGGCTTTTTTCTAAGCGCAGGTTTGAATTATGAACGCAGGCAGCCGCTTAACAATACGACAGATCAAGTATGGTTTACACAAAGTGATGTGAGTTACACAGATAATGATCCTGTAGCTTTAGACAACAACCGATTTGCTCCGATTACGGAGCACGAGTTGTTTAAAGTAGGATTGGGACTTACCATATATCCAGGGCAGAAATTTCAAAGCTATCC
>NZ_JBLIGN010000063.1:0-15590 GCF_047636915.1 Nonlabens sp.
CACTTTCATTACCTTTTTATGTAGTATTTGTATTCTTAACAAGTCTTTTACAGGGCTTTGAATGGTATAAAAAGTTTATTATTCTCAATATCATTATTAGCGTTCTGGTTTTTGGAGTATCCGTCGTGCTGGTGTATCAATATAACCTTACAGGTGCTTTATATTCTTTAGTTTTAGTTCCTTTCTTACAAGCTGTGGCAGCATTATTCTATTTGTTTTTACAAAAAGAGAAACCTGTGCCACTTAAGGATTTGTTCAGTTTTCACTTTGATAGGACAACAAGCCGTCAGTTGCTCAAATACAGTATCATGGCGTTGGTAAGTGCTTTATTGATTCCGTTAGTGAATATTTTAGTGAGAGATCAAGTACGAGTTGAGGTGAGTGATGAAGCAGCTGGATGGTGGGAAGCCGTGGTGCGCATTTCTAGTTATTACATGCTTTTTGTGACCAGTCTTATTAGTCTATATGTATTGCCTAGTTTGAGTAAGGACAGCAGTCATAGGAATTATAGATCTACGATATGGAATTTTTATAAGACCATATTGCCACTTGTTGTAGTTGGTTTAATAGCTGTTTATTTTTCTAGAAATTTAATAATTTCAATTTTATTCACAGAAGAGTTTGAAGACTCCAGCAGACTCTTCAAATGGCAATTGCTAGGTGATTTTATTAAAATCGTAACGACAGTAATGGCGTTTAGATTTATCGCAATGAATGATTTATGGCGCTATTTGATTGCAGAGGTATTGAGCATCCTGTCTTTCTACCTATTTTCTCTTTATCTGATTCCAACTTATCAGGAGCAAGGGGTGGTAATGGCTTACTTAGGCAATTATTTATTTTATTTAGCCTTGTTGCTTGTGATCTTGCGCAAAGAACTTTTTAGTAAAGCAGCCCTACTTTAAATTCGCCTCGGAAAGACTTCGTTTTATCTATTTAATAATAGGCGCAGCTGTTTTATCAGTCAAGCTGTTTTCTTTTGGAGTAACAACCGCCGCATACGCATGGGTAGTGTCCGTATTTTAAGTGGCTTCATTTATCAAAGGTCTACTTTAGTTTTGCAGAATTTGTTTTAATCACAGGTTGGTTTACACGACGTCTAAAATCTTCACTTTTTACAATAAAAAACAGATCAACATCTTGATTAGCTGTATGTCATTCTATATAAACAGTGCTTCTTCGTTTCTCGCGTATGGTCATATCGATACCTTTAGGAGAGCGCTGGAATGGATGGATAAAAAGTACTAGAAAAAGGCAACTTATAAGCTTTATAATTTTTTTTAATAAAAGCATTCCAATTTTACGCGCAGCTAGTGAGCACCAACCTATATTTGTAAACTTAGTTATTTAATGTTTTGGTGTTTGTGGTTATTCCGCTTTCGCGAAAGCAGATGTTTTATAAATCCTTTGACAACTTATTATGAATTTACAGCTCAACAGACCTATTTGCTTTTTTGATCTCGAAACAACAGGTATTAATATTTCTAAAGATAGAATCGTTGAGATTTCTATACATAAGGTTTTTCCTAATGGTGAGGAAAAGACGTATACGTTTAAAGTAAACCCTACGGTACCTATTCCTGCGGCAACCACTGCTGTGCACGGTATTACGGACGATATGATAAAGGAGGAACCTACTTTTAAACAAAGAGCTCATGAGATACATAATATAATCAAAGATTCGGACCTTGCTGGTTTTAATTCTAACAGATTTGATATTCCTTTATTAGCTGAAGAAATGTTGCGTGCGGGAATAGACTTCGATATGGGAAACCGCAATGCCATAGATGTCCAAAATATTTTTCATAAAATGGAGCAACGTACTCTAGTTGCTGCCTATAAATTTTATTGTCAAAAGGATCTTACTGATGCTCACAGTGCTGAAGCTGATACCATTGCTACTTATGAAGTACTCAAAGGACAGTTGGATCGTTACCCAGAATTGGATAATGATATGAAATCCTTAGCTGAGTTTTCTACTCGCAGAAAGCCGGTAGACTTTGCTGGTATGCTGGCCTTTAATGATGCTGGTGAAGAGTGTTTTAATTTTGGTAAACACAAAGGGAAACGTATAGTGGATGTATTGGAAAAAGAACCTGGGTATTACAGCTGGATTCAGAATGCAGACTTTCCGTTATATACAAAGAAAGTGCTTACTGCGATAAAGCTAAGAGGCTTTAATAATTAGTTTCTGTAGAGGTTCGTAAAATAACTTACTCTTTTTTAACTATTGATATACAGCATTTTGCATTTTTCACTAGTATGGTTTGTTACAAATATGATGTGTTATTTTTACCTATATTTGAGTAAAGAGACATCTATTGAAAACATTAGTTTACTTATTCATTTTCACCACAGCATTTTTTGCGATTAGCCAAGAGCTGCCCGCGCTTAATAATTACGAACCATCTCTATACGGTGCAGGTAATCAAAATTGGATGGTTTCTGAGTCTGAGGATCATTTTATTTACGTAGCAAATAACAAAGGCCTTCTTGAGTATGACGGTTCCCATTGGACGTTGTATAAAACTCCAAATGAGAGCATTATGAGATCTGTTAAGGCTCAAGGAGATCGTGTCTATACCGGGTGTTACATGGATTTTGGGTACTGGTTGCGAGATGATACCGGTCAATTAAATTACACCTCGATTGTTAAGGACTCTGATTTTAAGCTACAAGAAGACGAACAATTCTGGAATATTATTGTTAAAAACGATTATGTTCTTTTTCAATCATTATCCAGAATTTATTCTTACGATATTGAAACTGGAAGCATAACACAAATTGCCGAACAAACAGAGATTAATAAGTTTTTTCAAGTAGGGGATTCCTATTTTTATCATGTTTTAGGGGTTGGATTGTATCAAATTGTGAATAAAAAGCCACAATTGAAGGGTTTTTCAGACTTTTTTATAGAGGAGACTGTTGTATTGATGTTCGAACATGAAACTAAAGTGTACCTCATCACCCAAGATGCAAATATTTACATATATAAAAATGGTAGTGTAACTTTAGTTGGTTCCTCTGACTTTCATAAAAAAGTAACTGTTTACAGTGCTGCATTATTAACGAACAACGTTCTTTTATTGGGAACTATTGCAAATGGAGTAATTTCTATGAACCTTGATGGAACGGTTAATTACTCCTTGAATCAAGCTGATGGCTTAATAAATAATACTTGTCTATCCATTTATGAGGACAGTGCAAAAAATGTTTGGCTTGCCTTAGACAACGGTATAAGCTCTATAAATATAGACTCACCCTATAAAATTTATAGTGACAAAAACGGGAATTTAGGAACCGTATACGCCTCTTATCAAAAAGATGATATTCTATATTTAGGAACAAATCAAGGGCTCTTTTATAAAAAACATCTTGATGAAAATTTCATTTTTGTTGATGGGACTCAGGGTCAAGTCTGGTCTGTCAACGAACTCAACGGCACGGTATTTTGTACCCATCATCTAGGAGTTTTTATTTTAAATGGCACAACAGCCCAAAAATTGGATGATACTATTGGCACTTGGCAATTACAAATGCTTCCTAATCATAGCGATATGATTCTAGCAGGCACTTATAAAGGACTTCAAGTGTTGTCTAAATTAAATGGACAATGGCAGTTTAGGAACAAAATAGATGGGTTTAAAATTAGCTCTAAAGACGTTATTGCTTATAAAGACTTTATTTATGTAAATCACGAGTATAAAGGTGTATTCAAGATAACTCTAGATAAAGAGTTTAAAAAGTTAGAAAAATTAGAGAAGTTAGAAAAATTAGGAAAAGGAATTGGCTCTGATATTATAGAATTTAGCGGCAAACTATTTTTTTCTAAAAGAGATGGGATTTATGTAAAATTGAGTTCTAGCAATGAATTTATAAAAGATCCAGATTTGAGTAAATTAGTTTCACACGAGCAATACACATCTGGAACGTTTATTAAGAATGATGGCTATTTATGGTTGTTTAATAATAGTAATGTCCATAAAATCAATATTGAAGATATCAATGGAAGCTACAACCTAGAGAGTATACCACTAAGTTACGAGCTTAGAAAAGAAAAGATAGGTTATGAAAATTTAACCAAGGTAGGTCCTAAAAAGTATTTGATAGGAACCTCTTATGGGTACACAACAATAAATCAAAATTATGAGGATACTAAAGCTCATAACGTTTACATCAATAATGTGTATCACCTTGATAAAAACATCACTACAAATTTGAGTTTGAATAATCCTTCACAAATACCCTTTCAAAATAATAATTTGCAAATTGATTATTCATCGCGTTTATATCAAACCTTAAGTACGGTAGAATTTCAGTACCGTCTTTTAGGACAAAATGAAGAATGGAGCCAGTGGAGTCAAATTAATAATACGAAGTTTGAAAATCTATCTTATGGAGATTATACGTTTGAAGTACGTTCTAAAGTAAACGCCATAGTATCTGATAATGTCGACTCTGTGGGCTTTACCATTGCAAGACCTGGGTATCTTACTAACTTTGCAATAGGTATATATATTGTTCTTTTAGTCTTCATCATTATGGCACTTAATGGTTTTTATATTTGGTATTTTAAAAAGCAAAAGAAAAGTGCTTTACAAAAACAGCAAAAGGAATTGGAGCTTAAAAATCTTACTAATGAAAAAAATTTGGTAGAATTACGTAATGCTAAACTAAGAAGTGACATAGAACATAGAAATAAAGAACTAGCCATTTCTACTATGGCTATGATTAAGAAAAATGAAACACTTAGCGAACTAAAGGATGAGCTTGATAACTTACCTAAAACACCAGAGTCTAAATCCTTAAAAAAGATGTTAGATAAAAATTTAAATAGCAAACAAGATTGGCTCACTTTTGAAGAAGCATTTAATAATGCCGACAAAGATTTTTTCAAGAAAATAAAAGAATTACACCCATCTTTAAGCTCGGGAGATTTGAGGTTATGTGTGTATTTAAGACTTAATTTATCTTCTAAAGAGATAGCTCCTCTTCTAAATATATCACCTCGTAGTGTTGAAATTAAACGATATCGTTTGCGTAAAAAACTAGCTTTATCTCGCGATGATAGCTTAACAAGTTACATTGTTGAGATTTAAAAGGGTTGCACATATCCGTGCATTACCTCAACAATACCACATCATTTTTTATGCCTCTAAAGTATTTTTGTCGAATCACTATTTAAAGTGGTCTGTTTACTAGATATTTATACTTTTATTGATATATTTTCAACTATTCTTAATATATTAAGTGGTGTATGATTTTTGTTGTAGCCTATTGTGAGTTTTGAAATAATTCTAATTTTATATTTATACCTTAAAATTGTGTAGTCGTTTTTATTCGTTACAAATGATTATTAAGTTTTACAATTTTATGTTTTTAAATCTCATTTAATTTATGAAGAATTTTCATTTAACTATCGTACTGTCTTTTTTTATATTTCTTGGTTTCTCTCAAAATCAACAAGTTTCTATTTTAGATAACGCTAACGGTCAAACACTTATAGTAGACGGTAAACCGTTTATTATTAATGGCATGAATTGGGATTACATACCTATTGGACAAAATTATTCTTATAATTTTTGGGCGCAACCCGACGATTTTATCAAGGCTGCCTTGGATACTGAGATGGGCTTACTGAAAAATATGGGTGTGAATACGATACGCGTGTACACAGGTATGCCACCTAAGTGGGTTCAACATATTTACCAAAATTATGGTATTTATACCATGATCAACCACGCATTTGGTCGTTATGGTTTAACCCTAGACGGCACGTGGATGGCAAATACAGAATATTCAGATCCAAGGGCTAGAGGCTTTCTTTTAAAGGAAGCTACAGATATGATGAATGAGTTTAAAGATACTCCTGGTTTATTAATGTTCATGCTGGGTAATGAAAATAATTATGGATTATCTTGGGGTGGTGCAGAAACTGAAGATATTCCTATTGAAACGGAAGGTACGGTAATCGCCCGAGCTCGATCGATGTATAAACTTATGAACGAGGCAATACTTTTGATGAAAAAAATTGATACAAGACATCCTATTGCTGTTTGTAATGGAGATTTGTTGTATTTAGATTTAGTTGCTGAACATTTAAAAGACATGGATATTTATGCTACAAATATGTACCGTGGCGTGTCTTTTAGCGATGCCTTTGATCGAGTGAAAAAGGAATTAGGAAAACCGATCATGTTTTCAGAATTTGGTTCTGATGCGTTTAATGCATTAAACAATAAGGAGGATCAAAAAATGCAGGCTTATTACATGGTAAATAACTGGAAAGAAATTTATCAAAATGCTGCTGGTCTCGGTAAGGCTGGTAATTCTTTAGGAGGGTTTACATTCCAGTTCAGTGACGGTTGGTGGAAAAGAGGACAAACAGAAGATTTAGATATTCACAATTCAGAAGCAAGTTGGATGAGTGGCGGCTATTCACTGGATACAGATGGTGTTTCGAAAAACATGAATGAAGAGTGGTTTGGTATTTGTGCTAAAGGGCCTTCTAATGAAAGAGGACTTTATGATCTTTATCCTCGTGCGGCTTATTACGCGTTAAAAGAAGTACATCAATTAGACCCTTATACTGGCAGTAAAACTTTTGAATTTGTCACTAATTATTTTGATAATATTCAGTTAATGGATGCTGTACTTAGAGCAAGAGGTGATAAAGCGGCATTAGATGGCGGTAGTAATAACAAAATACGATTAAGCAACCTACGAGCTGAATTCACAACATTTAATACAGGAGGCAGCCTTGTTTCCACCCCTGACAACGCAGATCCAGACAATCCTCTGTATCCTGATCAGTTAGGTTTCGATCGTATGGAATCTTATTTTGTTGGAGTAGAAGGGAATCCTTCACCTAACATGAGAGCTGAGATAAACTTTAACATACTTGGTAATGTAGCACAGAATCCTATCGACGAGATCTTTTATGAAAACAGAGGACGTCCTCAACAAGTGGAAACTCCAGACGGTACCGTAGAGTTAAGAGATGTAAATAGAGTTCAAGTGTACAACGCATCTTATGAATGGAATACAAAAGATTTTGATATCAGAGGTTTTTATAGATCAGGCCATTATCACTGGGGTTATGAAGGGGATTTCTTTGGTTTATATCCTGAAACTAATTATGGACCCAATCTAGATATTTATGGGGGAGAAACACTTGGACTTGAAATAGATGGAAAAAATGATTTTGCGGGATTAAAGGCTGCTTTTGGGCCGCAATTATGGTGGGGAGCAAATCCCACCGCACTACTTAAGTATTCTCGTACTATTAAAAATTTCAATATTACTGGAATTTATCACAGGGATTTACAAACAGAAATTCAAAAAGACGAAAATGGCGTACGCATTTTAGACCAAAATCAGGTACGTAGTGGTATTATTCCTGCATTTCCGACAGAGAGAGCTACGCTAGTTGTGGAAAGAGACTTAGGTAAATTTGGATTTACCTTAGGTGGTATATGGGGTGGGAGTCCTTTAAATGGACTTAATTTTGAGACTGTGGGAGAATTAGCACCTCGAGGCTATATAGTTGAAGGGCAAGTTGTTCCTGATGGCACTAAATTTGCTGTTGAAGACAAAATTCAGTCTTCAGATAATTGGGGTGGAAAAGCCAAAATGACCTATGAAGGTGGGAAGGTTAATGCTTACATGCAAGGTGGAGTTATGGGACTTGTTGCCAACGGAGGGGCAGATGCTACACAAACCTTTACTGGATGGAAGTTAAAAGATAATGGCAGCGGGAACCAATCTAATTTTTTAGCGGGTATGACCTATTCTATCGGTAATTGGCAAATAGCTCCTAACTTCTTATGGCAAAAACCTCTTGTGGCTGCTGAAGATGTAAATTCCACGGTAATCAGAGGATATCAGGATGGTCCTGAATTTCTGTCAAATCCAGCACTGAGAAACGTTATCGATGATCCCTTTGCAGTAAGAGGGAATAGAGAAACTTCAGCTGGAGAGATCTTGTTCACCTATGACCCTACACCAGGAACTTGGATGTATCAATGGGATAATGATAGAACTGAAGATGCAAAATTTGCTATGAGCGCAGGATTTGTATACCGTCATTTACCGACAACTCAAGACGCAGCTATTGGTTTTGGAGCAGATCGTAATTTTCTTAGATTTCCTAACTCTGCACCAGCACTTGATTTATATGAAGCACATACACGTATTGTTTCAAAACTACATCCTAATTTAGGAATTATAGGTAACTTCTACTATGGTAATGGCCAGGGTAATGGAGCTGATCCTAGAGAAATAAAACGTTTCGGTGGTGATATAAGAGCTATTTATAAATCAATTAAAGCCACTGCACAAGTGAAAGTTAATGATTGGGGGCCATTTGACTACTACAGAGACTTTAACATCACATTCCCTATGCAATTAATGCTGGATGTTTCCACTACTTTGGGGAAACCAGATTGGTTTATTTTACCTAGTACTACTGTAGGTGTAAGAGGGACATGGAGGTCCCTTGATGCTAATTCAGGAGGAAGATTTGGTCCTAATGCAGCTGCTGAATTTGCAAGCGAGCCTACTATAAGTCCAGTAGGATTTCCTAACGGAACGGAGTGGGAAATCAGAACCTATGTTCATATTAACATAGGTAACTAAATATAAGAGAAATGAAAAATATAAAACTCAGTTTTTTCAAGAACTTAAGCCTTGTATTTCTGACACTAGCTTTAATCATTGGTTGCGAACGAGAGATCTCCGATGACTCTGTTTTAGCAACTTTTCCTAGTACGGGTGACGTTTTTATAGATAATCCTGTAAATCTTACGGATGATTTTTTCATTTCTTTCGATCCAGCTGAAGGAGCTAACACTGAAGGTTTTGGTACTGATAATAATGTGGTCTATGCAGGGACGAGCTCTATACGTATAGACGTCCCAGCTCCCAACGACCCGAATGGTGGATTTATAGGGGGTATTTTTAAAGATCGTGATGAGGGACGAGACCTCACGGGCTACGATGCATTAACCTTCTGGGCAAAAGGATCTTTAACAGCAACAATAGGTTTAGTTGGTTTTGGTACTGATTTTATAGATGATAAGTATGCGGTAAGTAGAGAAAACATTCAGCTTTCTACTGATTGGAGGAAATACACCATTCCAATTCCAAACGCCTCAAGACTGGTTCAAGAAAAAGGAATGTTTATTTTTTCTGCGGGTACTCAAAGTACTAACGGTTTTGGGTATACGTTATGGATCGATGAGCTTAAATTTGAAAACCTAGGTACCATTGCACAACCACATCCTATTATTTTAGATGGTCAAGACCTAGTTCAACAATCATTTACAGGCTCATCTATTTCGATTTCTGGATTAACACAAACTTATAATATAGAATCAGGTGAGAATGTAACTGTTCGGTCAGCGCCTTCTTATTTTGATTTCGCATCCTCTGATACAAGTGTCGCTACTGTTAATGAATTAGGTGTGGTTTCTGTTGTTGGTTCTGGTTCGGCTTTAATTACCGCAACTATGGGTAGTGTTTTAGCAACTGGTTCCTTAGAATTAACCGCTACTGGCGCTTTACCAATTGCGCCTGTTCCAACACTGGCAGCATCCAATGTAAAATCTATATTTAGCGATGAATATACCGACGAAACTACGAGTGATTACACACCAGATTTTGGTGGATCTACCACACAGGCTGCAGTAGTCACTGCTAATAACGACTCTGTTTTAATTTACTCCAATAATAATTTTACAGGAATCATTTTTGATAATACGGTAGATGCATCTGTTTTGTCTTTTATGCATGTGGATGTATATGCGCAGCAAGCAGGAGTTCAAGTTGAATTTCAAATTAGAGATATTGGTGCTAATGGAGTGATCAATACCAATATTTTTACGGGACAACCTGAAGGAGATGATACAGATAAAAGATTTACAGCTTCTGGCTTAACAGTTAACGGCTGGAATTCTTTTGATATTCCGTTGAATGCTGGTATTCTCAACCAAAAAAATAATTTAGGAGCAATTATTTTAGCTGGAGGACCTAATTTTATATTGGATAATATTTACTTCTATATTCCTTAAAAAGGCCAATGAACGATGTCAAATAAAAGAACAATGAATAATATATCTAAGAAGAGAATTATAAAAATTGTAGGTAGGTCATTTGGACTAATATCATTTTTAATGATCGCTAGCTGTGACCCAGATGAAACACAAAGAGTTGCCACATTTGATAATTTAGTAATGCAAGACGAGTTTGATACAGAAGGTGCTCCCAACCGTGCTTTGTGGACTTACGATATAGGAACAGGACCCAGTAACGATGGTTGGGGTAATAATGAGTTACAATATTACACCGATAGAACGGAAAACGTAACCGTAGAAAACGGATACCTTTTATTAACCGCTAAGGAAGAATCATTTAGTGGATCTAGTTATACATCAGCTAGAATTACTTCTCAAGGTCTTTTTGAGCAAGCGTATGGAAGGTTTGAAGCTCGTATTAGAGTTCCCTATGGAAAGGGGTATTGGCCAGCTTTTTGGTTGCTGGGAAATGATTGTGCGCAAAATGTTTGGCCACAATGTGGTGAAATAGATATTATGGAGCATTTAGGAGATCAACCAACAACTATTTTTGGTAGTGCTCACGGTCCAGGGTTTTCTGCAGGAGACGCTATTACGAAAGAATATGTTTTAGCAAACGATAGATTTGATACAGGTTTTCATGTGTTTGGTATAGAGTGGGCGCCAGATTATATCAATTATTATGTGGACGATGTATTGTACCAACAAATTACTAAGGAAGATGTTTTAGAGGAAACTAATGGCAGGGGAGAATGGGTTTTTGATCATCCGTTTTATATCATTCTTAACGTTGCCATAGGTGGAAATCTGGCAGGAGCACCAAATGCAGAAACTGTTTTTCCTCAAACAATGTTAGTGGACTACGTAAGAGTATACCAAAAATAGATCAGGTCAAGAATCTTTAGCGAATTTCGTAGGCATAATTTTAAATGGGATTTTTAAACATAAAATCATTTGACTTTTAAAAAATTAATAAAATGATAAAAACAATAAAATGTTGTAGAGCAATAGCTGTCCTATTTATCAGCATAGCTTTTATAGGTTGCAGTGAAGATGATGTCCTTGTGCGACAAGAATTATCTGCAGGCTTTACTCAAACTATGAACCAGAATACGGGTACAGTAACTTTTATCAATACATCTACAAAGGCAAATTCTTATGCGTGGGATTTTGGAGACGGGACTTTTTCTACATTAATTAATCCTATTAAAACTTATAGCGCAGGAGGTTCCTACGTTGTGGTACTCCAAGTCAGTAATGACAACGGTGCAATAGCTCGTTTTGAAGATACTATACAAATCGACGAATTGTTTGATGGTGGACTGTTGATTAATGGTGACTTTGAAAACGGAGTTCATCCTTGGATCCAAGGTGTTGATGATAATAATCCTGCGGCAGTTGTCACTTTTGCCGGTAATACATATTACCAAGTAAACATAACCAACCCTAATTCAAATCAGCCGTTTCTAGTGAATTTAAGCCAAAAAGTAGAAATTACTCAAGGCCTTACCTACCTACTAACTTTTGACGCTTGGTCAGATCGCAATAGAGATATCATATCAGGAATAGGATTAAGCGGTGGAACATTTGCTAATAACAGTCAGCCTGTCAGCATCACGGACACACAACAACAATATCAGTTAACTTTAATTGCAACAAATTTTGGTGCTATGGATGCTCGAGTCTTATTTGATTCTAATGGAGAAGCGGGATTGGTCAATATTGATAATGTAACATTAACGGTACAGTAGAAATAGTTCTTAAAATACTAAACAATCGGTAACCTTTAATGAATTCGATTGGGGATTATCAATAGCGGTATACAAGTTTTTTATAGTTATCAGACTTGCAAATAGGGGTCCTGTTTTAAAGATTATAGCTAAATGTCTCTTGTGTTTTTAATTTAAAAAAAAATGAAAAATAGAAAAATAACTTTTTATAAAATATCTATCACACTTTTTGTTGTGTTTATGATAGCAGTAAGCTGCGAGAGAGATTTGTCAGATGACGCTGTGCCAGCGACTTTTTCAAAAACAGGAGAGATTTACACAGACGGTTTTGTAAGTATGGGAAGTGACTTCTATTTACCTTTTGCAGGTTCTAAGCCAGATGCGTTTTCAGTGGATGAGCAAGTGGGTTATCAAAGTAATTCTTCCATACGTATCGATGTGCCTAACGCGGTTGATCCTACTGGGAATTATGCTGGGGCAATTCTTCGTGTAGATGGTGCTGGAAGAGATTTATCCGGCTTTAATGCGCTAACATTTTGGGTGAAAGCTTCTCGAGGAGTTAGTGTTGACGCTTTTGGTTTTGGTCAAGACTTTTTAGAAGATAAATATCAAGTCACTGCCAACAATATAAATGTAGGTACGAACTGGTCTAAAGTGACCATACCTATTCCAGACCCATCAAAATTAGTGGAGGAGCGTGGGGCCTTCTGGTATGCGATGGGAACTCAAGGTACTGGAGGTTCAGGATATATTGTTTGGATGGATGATATTAAGTATGAAAACCTCGCCACTGTAGCCCAGCCTCGACCTGCTATTTCCAACGGCGATGATGCCACTACCAGCTCCTTTATAGGAGTTAATTTAGCGGTTACTGGATTAATAGAAACATTCAATCTAGCTTCTGGATTAGAACAAACTATTACAGTCGCTCCTAGCTATTTTGATTTTACAGCTTCTGATTCTAACGTCGCGTCTGTTGATTCGTTAGGTAACATTGCTGTAGCGGCTGCAGGAACATCAGTGGTTACGGCAACACTTGCGGGGATGGATGCGGCTGGTTCTTTAACGATTAATTCACGAGGGAATTTTCAATTACCAACCCCACCGACTAGAAACCCTAATAACGTCATTTCTGTTTTTAGTGATGTGTATACTAATGTTCCTGTAGACTATTATAATGGATTTTGGCTTCCTGGCTCCTCTACTGGATCTGCTGATTTTTCAGTGAATGGAGACAATATTTTAAATTATACCAATTTTAATTATGTGGGTACTCAAACGGCTAATCCTTTAGTGGATGCATCGAATATGACGATGGTGCACTTTGACCTGTATATTCCAGGACCGGTGCCTAACAATTTTGACTTTTTGATATCTATAGAAGATTGGGGTCCTAATGGGGTCGATAATGGTGGAGATGATTCTAGACAACAAATATTTGTGCGTCGCAATCAAGTAGTAGCTGACAGCTGGATCAGTGTCGATGCTCCTTTAACTCTAATTAACAGGAATAATATTGGACTCATCATCTATGAAAATATTAATTTTTCTTCATTGAGAAATTTTTACCTCGATAATGTATACTACTACAACTAGTCATTAGACACTAATAATTCATCAAAAAAAATAATAAATATCACACTTCAAATGATACATACTAAGTTAATAATTCGTTTTGGGCTTCTAGTCGCTTTTGTGATGGTAACCCTAAGTTGTGACCCAGATGATAAACAACAAGTAACGACAAAAAATAATCTTGTATGGCAAGATGAATTTAGTGTAGATGGTGCTCTTGATCCTTTAATATGGGGTGCTGATATAGGAAACGGCGACGCAGAAGGAATACCTGGATGGGGAAATGGGGAACGCCAATACTATACAGACCGTCCAGAAAACATGGTGGTTGAAAATGGGGTACTTAAAATTACAGCTCTTAAAGAATCGTTTCAAGGTTCTGATTATACATCGGCTAGAATTCTTACAAAAGGAAAGTACCAAAAAAAATTCGGTCGTTTTGAGGCCAGAATAAAGCTTCCTTGGGGACAAGGATTGTGGCCAGCGTTTTGGATGTTAGGGGATGATAATAATGGGGAGCAAGCATGGCCGCAAATAGGTGAAATTGACATTATGGAGTACCGCGGTCAGGAACCAACCGTAGTGCACGGTAGTATGCATGGTCCTGGTTATTCAGGAGGTCAGGCGGTTACTAAACAATATGATTTAATTACTGATAGGTTAGATACCGATTTTCATGTTTATGGGATAGAATGGGGTCCAGGTTATGTCAACTATTATATTGACGATGTCCTTTATAATCAAATTACGCGGGAAGATGTTAGTGGCGACTGGGTGTTTGATGACAATGAGTTTTACATCATCATGAACCTTGCTGTCGGAGGCACATTTGTAGGCGCCCCAGGTTTACATACGGTTTATCCACAAACCATGTATATAGACTATGTGCGCGTATATCAATAACCCTGCACAAAAAAAATAATTTTAATAAACACTACTGTAATTCCTGCGCTTTCGCGAAAGCGTAATAACCATTTAACTATTTAAAGCCTTTAGACCTAAAGTCGTTTAAAGGAAATTATAAAGAATTATAAATTTACCAATGAACAAAAATTCTACATACCTAGGGAACCAAAAAGCTGCTTTTGATCAAAGTAAGGTGAAAGGTGAACTTGTTGATTTTGAAAACGAAAAATATTATAAAATAAGCAACCACGATGCCATGCGCCCATTTTTTATGAGCATAGTAAGTGATTCCAACCACTGGATGTTTGTCTCCAGCAATGGTGGCCTAACTGCAGGGCGTAAAAACAGCGATTCGGCGATTTTCCCTTATTACACAGATGATAAGATTACGGAGTCCAATGATATTACGGGTAGTAAAACAATCATAAGAGTGCACAACAAGGACCGTGATTTATTATGGGAGCCTTTTTCAAATAGATATACCGGTATTTATAAAATTACTCGCAATCTCTATAAAAATGCTATCGGAAACAAGTTGGTTTTTGAAGAGATCAACCACGATTTAAACCTTACCTACAGATACCATTGGAATTCCAGTGATAGTTACGGTTTTATCAAAAAATCTGAGTTGATTAATGAAGGCTCTGATTCTTTACAAATGACTGTGTTGGATGGTTTGCAAAATATGCTGCCAGCAAATGTAGGAGAAGATTTACAAAAGGCATCAAGTAACCTAGTGGACGCGTACAAAAGGTCTGAACTTAAGCAAGAAGCGGGGATTGGAATTATAGCTTTAAGTGCGGTAATAGTTGATAAGGCAGAGCCTAGTGAAGCGCTTAAAGCAAACATAGCCTGGTCGTTAGGCGTAGATAATCCTACTTACCTATTGTCTAGCCTTCAGTTAGATGATTTCAGAAAAGGAATAACCGTACAACAGGAAACTGATGTTAAGGCAGCAAAAGGAGCTTATTTTACTGTTTCAGAAATCCAACTCAGTGCGAGAGATACTAAAGTATGGTACACCCTTGCAGATGTCAACCAAAATATCGTTAGCATCAACGATATTTCCAACCAGATTCAGACCGATGCACATCTTGTAGAAAAGATTCAAAAAGACATAGAATTAGGTTCTCAAAAATTAGTAGCGCTTATAGCTGCATCAGACGGTTTGCAATTAACAGCAGACCCGTTAACTAACAATCGCCATTTTGCAAATACCATGTTCAATATTATGCGTGGTGGAATTTTTGATAACAACTACGTAATTGAAAAGCAAGACTTCTTAGAGTATTTAGAAGCCGCAAAT
>NZ_JBLIGN010000064.1:0-14802 GCF_047636915.1 Nonlabens sp.
TTTGAGGCCTAGCTAATGCGGTAATGATTAATGACAGAGCCAGTAATCGCAAAACAAAAAGTAAGGGTCTTAACTTTCCTAATAAAGAACCACTACTTTGGAATCCTTTAGTAGAAGAAACTTTTACTTGCGCATTCTGTCTGTTAAAAGTCCAGATATAAAAAGCAATCGCTAGTGGCAACGCCAGCAGCAACCAAAACATTTCAGGCGAGGCAAACTTTATATTTGTGAACCAGTCCATCATTGTTTCTTTTTCTTTTTACCATCGTCAAAAGATGGGAACACTATAGAGCTTCTAACGCGTTCTCTCCATAGTCTACCGAATTCTCGTTCCGATTTTTCTTCCTTGTCTTTTTTATTACTGATGATGATTTGATTTATTCCTATGCGATTGAGCATCATGAGAATTTCGTACTCGTAGTCTTGACCATCTAGATTATAAGTGCCTTCTAAGGACACTCCTTTCAATCCATTTATTTCTACCTCATCATCCAGCATTAAGATATCAGTAGCGCCCATTCCATCTAAAACTTGAATCATATTATCATGAGCCATGCCTGTGGATAATTGCTTCTCTTCCTGTGATTCTTCCCCTTTTAAAGTAAATGTGATGACACCTACATAAAAGTCGTCCGAAAGTTCTCCAGATGAAAATTGATCTACTGAAGCTGCAATAACAGAGAATTGATCACTTAAAACCGCGGTGTCTTGACGTATTAAAATATCTGGTAAATTAAGTTGAACTGGCGGCATACCGTACTCACTAGTCAACCATTTTTGCTCCGTTAGATCTCTTAAGTCGTTACCGAAAACTTTGTCCTTTACATTATCAAATCCTGCGATATAAATCCAAATTCCCGCGGCAATAACAAGCGCCACAAGACTCATTCCTACACCGATAAAAACCTTACGTGTGCGTTTTTTAAGTTCTTGCTTGTGTCTGTACTGCTCATCCTGCATCAGTTCTTCTTCGGTAGGTGGCGGCAATACTTGATGGATATTATTAATAATTTCCATCGTGCGCTGTCTATCTTCTTTGGCACTTATGGCATCTCCACCAGCCGTCGCAAATTTTACTAAATCGGCTTTTTGAAGGATTTCTTCTAATCTAACTTGTGTTTTATCGGTAATATGCATGTCTTTTTCTGACATTGCAATTTTGAGCTCTTTAATCAACTGTCCCGTGGTACTTTCCAACGTCTGACCGTAGACTTTAGAGTCTATGTATCTTCTAATGATATAGGTCAAATCTGTATAATACTCCTTCCACTGGCGGTTTTCTAAACGACCACTTTCATCCAATAATTTGAGACGATACTTAGTCCATTCGTAAGGTTGTAAGGTTTCTTCATAGGCTTTTTGTTCCCGCTTTCGCGAAAGCAAAACCACCACAACCACCACAGGAATTATAAGCAATAACCACAACATCCAGCCTTGAGAACTAGTAGATCGATCTTCTATATCTACGGAATCCTTGATGGGAAACATGCCTTGTTTTATCGTATCAACGACCACTTCTCGCACGCTTATAAGTACGGAATCTGATTGAAGACGTCTCGCATTTTTTAATATTTGTAGTCGAGGCACCCAGTAATCACCCGAATCGAATTGGGTAACACCATATTGCTTGAACAATCTGATTTTATCGGCTATTCTTAAACTATCTACAGGATAACTCTGAAGCACTTCCAGCGCACCCATGGTTGGTTGCTCTGGAAAAATGATCAAGTCCCCTAATTCTGCCTCCACACTAATGCCTAGTTTTACCTCCTCACCTATCTTGATCAAGTCGCGATCGAGTTTTGTAGACACCTCATTTTTGGCCTGGTTTTGAGCAGTGCCAAGAGCAATGCATAATAAAAACGATATATACACTAGTTTTTTAATCATCGTGTTTTAAAGTATCCTAATAATTTCTTTGTGTAGTTTTCGCTTGTTTCTAAATGTATTGCTCCAGCATCAGACCTGGTAAAAGACTCTTTAAAATAAGCGGCACATTCTTTATGATAAGTGGCATATTCAGTTCGTACAGATCTGGAACTCGTATTGACTAATAGAGATTTTCCAGTTTCTTGATCTTTAAACGGAACAAGCCCCATTTTGGGCATTTCGACTTCTCGCTGGTCATAAACTCTTATTCCAGTGACATCGTGCTTGCGACCTGCGATTTGCAAGGTCTTTTTATAATCCGTGCTCATGAAGTCAGACATCACAAAAACAATAGCTTTTTTCTTAAGGACACCTGCTAGAAATTTCAATGCTCCAGCCACATCTGTATCTTTAGCTTTAGCTTTGAACTCTAGCAATTCTCTAATAATTCTAAGAATATGAAACTTCCCTTTCTTAGGCGGAATGTATAATTCTACCTGATCAGAAAACAATAGCAACCCTACTTTATCATTGTTTTGCATCGCACTGAAAGCTAGTGTGGCGCACAATTCTGTAATGATTTCTTTTTTCATCTGTTCTTGAGTACCAAAAAGTGTGGAACCACTAATATCTGCTACCAGCATCAAGGTTAGTTCACGCTCTTCCTCAAAAACTTTGATATAAGGCTCACTATATCGAGCGGTCACATTCCAATCGATATTACGCACATCATCACCGAACTGGTATTGACGCACCTCACTAAAAGTCATGCCTCGTCCTTTAAAAGCACTGTGGTACTCGCCACCAAAAACAGCATCGCTCAAACGACGCGTTTTGATCTCGATTTTACGTACCTTTTTAAGGAGTTCTTTAGTATCCATAATTGCTTTTCTAGTAGATTTTATTTGTGGTTAAAACCTATACCCTATTCCTAGTTTTAAAATATTCACATTTGTATTATACGCGACATCACGAACGTTTCGTGCGCTTAATTGAACAATAATCATATTGTACCTGAAGAAACATTTTTTCAGAAACATCATAGGCTATGGCTGCGTTTATGTTGACTCCATCATCAGAACTGTTTTCTTGAAAGTCAGCTCCCGCAAAATTCTCACTATTTATATGGAAGGCAAATATGGAATAACCTAATCCTACCATAGGGTGCAATTGGGGATAAGCTTCCAACTTAAATGAAGCATAAATTTTTGGCTGAAAAATGACAGCGTTTCCATTGACAACTGGACTACCATCAAATTTACTATTATCTCTTAAAAATGCACCTATATTTAGTGATGCGCCTAAATCAAAAGCGCTATATGCTGCACATCTGTATTTCAATCCTAAATCTGCAACGCCATTATACCCTTCATCCACAAAATTATCTCCAAAAGTGTACGGAAAATTAGCCTCTATACTGAATTTACTCACTTGTCCAAAAGACAAGAGCCAAGTCATCATCATTAGAAGGAAAAGAAAATATTTGAACATATAAAACGATTTGAAAAATTTCAATTAATACCTCAATCAAGTTGTTAATTAACCACTAATCGCACTTGCAATTAAGGAACCTCTATAGTGTTCACGATCTTATTCACTATATCTTCCGTTGTGTAGTTTTCTGCTTCCGCTTCGTAGGTGATTCCTATTCTGTGACGCAATACGTCGAGTACTACGGCGCGTACATCTTCTGGAACTACATAACCACGTCTTTTTATAAAGGCATAACATTTTGCCGCTTTGGCAAGGTTGATCGATCCACGAGGCGATGCGCCGAAAGAAATCAATTGCTTTAATTCGGCCAAGTTGTATTTTTCTGGATAACGAGTGGCAAAAATGATATCTAGAATATACTTCTCAATCTTTTCATCCATGTAAACGATCTCTACGGCATCTTGAGCTCGTAAAATTTGTTCTACACTAACTACTGCATTAGGTTCTGGAAAATCCTTTTTCAGATTGGCTCGCATGATAAATTGCTCGTCCTGCATAGTAGGATAATCGATGACTGTTTTTAACATGAATCTATCCATTTGCGCCTCTGGCAATGGATACGTTCCTTCTTGATCTACTGGATTCTGTGTCGCCATTACTAAGAAAGGCCTTTGCAGTTTAAAAGTAGTATCCCCTATAGTGACTTGTTTTTCTTGCATCGCCTCTAAAAGGGCACTCTGTACCTTAGCCGGTGCGCGGTTGATCTCATCTGCAAGAACAAAATTGGCAAAAATGGGTCCTTTCTTGATATTGAATTCGCCATCCTTCATATTGTAGATCAATGTCCCAACCACATCTGCTGGAAGCAAATCTGGTGTAAACTGAATTCTTGAAAAAGAACCGCTTACTACCTTAGAAAGCGTGGTAATTGCAAGTGTTTTTGCCAGTCCAGGAACTCCTTCTAATAGAATATGCCCACGTCCCAAAAGGCCTATAAGCAAACGTTCTATCATGTATTGTTGACCCACGATTACTTTGTTCATTTCATTGACGAGTACCTCTACAAACTGACTTTCTTGAGCCACTTTTTCATTGATACTCGCAATATCTATCTGCGTGCTTTGTTGATCCATAAACGTATTTTCTTAAAACTTATTTAGCGAACTCGATTCAACGATTTCAATTACAAAAATGCCTTATTCACAAGGATTGAACTGTTTAAAAGTTGTTAAAATCGATCTGACTTCCATAACTACCAAATTTAATAAAGTAGCCGCGTCTATACTTCAGAGAAGTATTTTTTTATGTTATCGATTGTTAACATTACCGCTTTCGCACTAAGCTGCCTCCGAGTACACTTCTGTTTTCTAAAAGAACATGGAAAGCGAGATGAAAAAAACCTTTTTGTGATTGATATAATACTCAAAATAAAACGCCCACAGAATCATAGACGACTAACGACAGACCTTCTAAAAAAGAAAATTTGATGTTTAAATAAACCGAGATCTCCTAATAAGAGATCAATGCTTAAGGTCGTAAATAAACCAACCTCTTTTACCTATTTTTGTATAAATATTTGACATGAAAACAGCATTGATTACCGGCGCAACCAGTGGTATAGGACTGGCAACCGCACAAACACTTGCCGAAAATAATTACGCACTCGTACTGTGCGGTCGCAACCAAGAAAAGTTAGCCGAATTGAAACAAGAACTCTCTCAACGGGTTCCTGTAGAAATCCTCTGTTTTGATGTACGTGATAAAATAGCCGTGGAAAAACAAATCAATAGTTTAACAAAAGCTCCTTTTAACGAAATTGATATTCTTATCAATAATGCTGGAAATGCGCACGGATTAGACCCTATTGATAAAGGAAGCCTAGAAGATTGGGACGCTATGATAGACATTAATGTCAAAGGACTGCTGTATGTGAGTCATGCCATCATTCCACAAATGCGCGACCGTAAAAGCGGTCATATTATCAACATAGGTTCTACGGCGGGAAAAGAAGTGTACCCAAATGGAAATGTGTATTGCGGTTCTAAACATGCTGTGGATGCCATTACCACAGGAATGCGACTGGATTTGAATCCTTACAACATAAGAGTAGGCGCTGTGAATCCAGGAATGGTGCAAACTAATTTCAGTGAAGTGAGATTCAAAGGCGATACAGAAAGAGCAGAAAAAGTCTATCAAGGCTTTATGGCATTACAACCCCAAGACGTTGCAGAGGTGATTCTGTTTGCCTTATCCAGACCGCCACACGTTAATATTGCCGATTTAACCGTGCTGTGCACTGCGCAGGCGAGTAGTACGATCTTGAAGAAGGAATAGCAAAACCTTTTCTTGAGTCCTAAAGGCTCAGGTTTCTAAATTAAAAGACACCTATAAAAATATTTATTCTCCTATTTTCTATAAGTATTCTCTCATCCTGTACGCAACAACTAAAAATTACCACAGAAAATATCAATTCTATAGTTCAAAGTAACGATTTTACTATTGAATTTATTAACGACACTGATGCGACCGAATGCATGAGCTTTATAGAGGATCTGATCTTTTATAAATCGGCGGTAGGAGTTGTGAAAAAACCATTACTCATGATAAGGCACTTCTTAACAAGGATTTTATCCAAAGCCAATTTCAATTTCAATTTCAATTTCGTAAAGTTAGTCAATCAGAAACTCCCGCTATCATTATTTTAAATACCCTAAAGAAGGTAACTTTGAAAATTCCCGATTATAAATGGATTACCTCCATCTCATTCATAAATTAGACTTAGAATATGTTCCCATTAAGAAGAAATAGAAGATTAAGAACTAGTGCAGCTGTAAGATCTTTGGTACAACAAACATTGATCTCTCCTAGTGATTTTATTGTTCCCTTATTTGTAGTTGAGGGAAAAGGCATCAAAGAAGAAATCGCTTCTATGCCCGATTATTACAGATTTAGCTTGGACCTTTTGAAGAAAGAGGTGCAGTTGCTTCAGGATATGGGGTTGAAAAGTGTGTTGCTTTTTGTAAAGGTACCAGATCATTTAAAAGACAACAAAGGAACTGAAGCTTTAAATAAAGATGGATTGATGCAGCGCGCCATCAAAACCGTAAAAGAAGTTGCTCCAGACATGTATGTCATGACTGACGTAGCGTTGGATCCTTATTCTAGTTTTGGCCACGATGGAATTGTAGAAAATCAAAAAATAATCAATGATGCTACTTGTGAAGTGCTCGCTCAAATGAGCGTCTCACACGCACAAGCTGGAGCAGATATGGTAGCGCCTAGCGATATGATGGATGGTCGTATTCTTTATATCAGAGAAGCGCTGGAAGAAGAAGGATTTATAGATACAGGCATCATGAGCTACTCGGCAAAATATGCGAGCGCTTTCTATGGTCCATTTAGAGATGCGCTGGACAGTGCACCAGGTTTTGGAGACAAGAAAACCTACCAGATGGATCCTGCTAATCGCAGTGAAGCCATCAAAGAAACATTAATGGACATAGATGAAGGAGCAGATATCGTTATGGTAAAACCAGGCTTGTGCTACTTAGACATCGTTAGGGAGATTAAAAACGAAGTAGATGTTCCTGTAAGTGTATATCAAGTAAGCGGTGAGTATGCCATGCTTAAAGCAGCTGCCGAAAGAGGCTGGCTCAACCACGATGCCGTAATGATGGAACAAGTCACCGCTATAAAAAGAGCTGGCGCCGATTTGATCGCAAGTTATTTTGCTAAGGATGTAGTGAAGTTGATTTCTTAAAAAATAAAAAGCTCCTTTTCCCTAAGTGCAGAATAAATTATGGTCTTAGGAAAAACAGTATGAATCCTATTCTTACGTCTAAAAGTCTAGGAGTAATCAAATCTAAGGAAGGTGCCAGTTTTATTAAAAGCGTGAATATTAAAACCCAATAATTTTGAAATACCTTCTCACAAACCAAGAAACAGAACGCCTCAGCTTCCGACTAGTCACCATGGCCGACTTTGATACGTGGTTGCCTTTCTTTAATAGGAAAGAGATTTATAAATATCTATGGCTAGATGAAACTAAAACCGAGAAAGAACTCTGTGAATTTTGGTTTAAAAAATGTCTCACTAGATATACAGAAAATCGTGGTGGGCTTAATGCTGTGATTCTAAAATCTACTGGAAAAATGATAGGTAAATGTGGCTTGCTGGTTCAGGATGTGGAAAATGAAAAAAGACTGGAAATAGGCTATTCCTTTTTACCAGAATACTGGCACAAAGGTTATGCGACAGAAGCTGCTATTTGCGCAAAAGATTTTGGCTTTGAGAACGAATTTGATAAGGATTTTAACTCCAATATTATCTCCATGGTTCACGTAGAAAATACAGGAAGCGCAAAAGTAGCTCGCTACAATTCCATGACTTTTGAAAAGCAAGTTCCCGGACTGGGTAATCATGTGTTTGATATATTTTCTATTACTAGTAAGGAATGGGAAGCTACACAAAACAAATAAACCGCAATAGCATTAATCGATTTACAATTCCATGCCCAAAGACACCTACACCGTAGAAGAAGCGACTCGTTCCATAGAACGTTACTGCGCCTATCAAGAACGCTGTCATAAAGAAATAGAAGATAAATTAAAAACTATGGGAATGGTACAGCTGGCGATCGATGAAATCATCCCGCATTTGATTCATCATAAGTTTTTGAACGAAACACGCTATGCCGAATCCTTTGCTAGAGGGAAATTTCGCATTAAAAAATGGGGAAGAGTTCGCATTGTACGCGAACTTAAAATGAAAGGTTTGAACGAGCGTACAATAAAGATAGGTCTTAAAGAGATTTCTGAAAGTGATTATGAGTTAACTTTTGACACGCTTTCGCAAAAGCGCTTGCAACAAATTACTTCAGAGACCGACAAGTACAAAAAGAGAAAAAAACTAGCTGATTACCTGCTCTATCGAGGATGGGAAAGCCATTTGGTCTATGCGAAAGCCGTAGATCTTATTCCTTGACCCCCATATTCTTATGAGTTCTCAAAACCGCCTGATCATTTTTATAATCGGTCCACTCTTGACCTTTACGTTTGCGCATAAAGTTGTCATAATGACGCATAAACAAAAGATTATAAAGTGCTTTTCCTAGGTTTTTAATATTGCGAGGATAAGATCTCAGACTGATGGAAAGACCTAACGTGAGGTACGGCATGTAATGCCAGTATCCTTCTGGTATGTAGAGCATTTCTCCATGGTTGAGCTCGCAAACATAGCCTTGTACTTGTTGTAAAGCAGGCCCTTTTTCAAAATCTGGATTGGTGAAATCAATATCTTCTCTAACGATTAAGGAATATGGAACGCGATACAAGTAAGGCGCCTGAGCTGAAGGGAAGATTACAGAGCGCTTTTTACTATGAAATTGAAAACACATAAAGAACTTAGCATCAGCACTTCCAAAAAAAGTCAAGGCAATCCTTTGATGAATCTTATTCTTAGCTAAGGGAATTTATAATCGGCTTAAAGCGCTGGTCTTATTTAAAATGTTGTAAAGAAAGATTCTAAAATGGGTAAGTTTCTCATCGAATAAATCTATATATTCAGACCTCTTCATTACAGCACGGGCCTCGTTACAAGCTACATCATTCTTTACGATACGGTTCTCGTACATAGGAACAGTTTTATCTACTGCGACTTTTTTGATGTATTCTAAATTCCACTTTTTAAAAGCTGGCCAGTCGTGAGTCAATTTTTCAATAACAACAGACCCTGCGGCCAGAGATGATTTTAATAAAACCATCTCTGCTTATCGTGGAAACTCGTGGTATTTACTGCAGGTTATAAGTGGCATAATTAGCGGGCATACTTAACGAACAAACTAAAAAAAGTATTTACTTCACTATGCCTTTACTACTTTACCCGCTGCTTTTGCTTCAACGTTGCGTTCAATAGTATGTCCTGGACGTGTCCATTTAGGTTTCTCCCCTTGATCTTTATAAACAGAATACTGAGCTTCTATAGTTTCAGGTTGTGCTTTCTTTACAAATGGCTTCATAGGTTCTAAACCTAATAACTCAAACATTTTCATGTCGTCATTTACATCAGGATTAGGGGTCGTTAGTAATTTATCGCCGGCAAAAATAGAATTGGCTCCTGCAAAGAAACACATCGCCTGCCCTTCCCGACTCATGTCCGTGCGACCTGCGCTCAATCTTACTTGTGTTTGTGGCATAACGATACGAGTAGTAGCTACCATACGTATCATTTCCCAAATAGAAACGGGCTGTTGCTCCTCTAAAGGTGTTCCTTCTACAGCAACAAGTGCGTTGATAGGCGTACTTTCCGGCTGCGGACTCAAGCTAGATAGCGCCACCAACATTCCTGCTCGGTCTTCTATTTTTTCTCCCATTCCAATGATTCCACCACTACAAACCGTAACATTGGTCTTGCGCACATTATCAATTGTATCCAAACGGTCTTGATAACCGCGAGTAGAAATAACTTCTTTATAATATTCTTCAGAACTGTCTAAGTTGTGATTGTACGCATACAACCCCGCTTCAGCCAGCCGTTGTGCTTGATTTTCTGTAATCATGCCAAGTGTACAGCACACTTCCATCTCTAGCTTATTTATTGTACGAACCATTTCTAAGACTTGGTCAAATTCTGGCCCGTCTTTTACATTTCTCCAGGCTGCTCCCATACAAACACGAGAACTTCCGCTAGATTTTGCTCTTAATGCCTGTGCTTTAACTTGTTGCACAGACATCAAGTCATTCCCTTCTACCTTAGTATGATAACGAGCCGCTTGCGGACAGTAGCCACAATCTTCTGGACAACCACCAGTTTTAATAGATAGAAGTGTAGAAACTTGTACTTGATTTGGGTTATGCAATTCTCTGTGGACCGTAGCCGCGTCATATAACAAACTCATCATCGGCCTATTATAAACTTCTAATACTTCTTCTTTAGTCCAGTTATTTCTCATAATCGTATCCTTGTTAAAAAAGTAAAAATAGGGATTCTTCAAGTATTATATACCAAGTATAAAGTACAAAATGTATAGCAACTGCATTTGGTTGTTAAAAGAGTCCAAGACACCTACTACTTTCTCCCGTTAACCAAGTTAACATCCTTCTTAGCTCTTATCTCCTATCTGAAAATAACTATCTCTCTACCAGCAAACTCACTGCATTGCCACCAAAACCGGTTGTGTTGATTAAAATTCGTTTTGGGATTCTATCGCCTCCTCTTGGATTCACAAACAATTCTTCTAAGTAAGGAATTTTAAATATCCGCTCTGACTGTAACATTTCAATAGCCATTACAAGGTTAAGTGCACCACTAGCTCCTAACGTGTGTCCCAATTGCCATTTATTATTACACAGATGTGGATATTGACCGCCAAAAACATTTTGTATCGCGACAAACTCTGCTTTATCTCCTTTTATAGTTCCTGGTGCATGTGTAATAATCGCATCTACATCTTCTGGACGGATATGCTGTATTGCCTGCCTCATGGACTCTTGAAGACAGTCTCCAGTTGCAGTGACAGATGTAGCCGTCTCTAACCTTTCTATCGCACTTCCATACCCAGTAATTTTTGCAAGGCTATTTTTGTTCTCCTTAGAAAGTAAAAAACAAGCTGCAGCTTCTCCTAAAATCATTGAGTTTTGCGATTTATTTAAATCTAAAGCTTTACAGGGATACCTATTACTACCTCTTGAATAGATACGTAAAGCTTGCATTTGAGCTATGGTAAAATCAGTCAAAGGCGCTTCACTTCCTCCGGCAATAAAACTAGTTGCCATACCGCTTTCTAACCAAGCGATTGAGTTGAGAATCGCATGGGATGCCGTTGCACACGTAATGCTATGTGAAAATGCTGTGCCTTTCAATTCGTTATCCTGAGCTACCCAACTAGAGATATTTCCCAGCGTCGTTAGAGGTGAAGTTGCCGTTGGAACTGTTCCGCTTTCGCGAAAGCGGTCGTAGGAGTCTTCCCACAACCCAGTAGCGCCTCGACTAGAACCTATATTTACAGCAGTTTGATCTGGAATTCCTTTCAACGACCTCGCAACAAAAAGTGCTAGCTGTACACTGCGATCGAGATATTGATACGGTTCATTTTTTTTTAAGAAATACTGCAATTGCAGCTCTTGTGACTTTGAAACTGGACTGTTCCAAACCTTATTTTTGTTCTCAAAAAAAAAATGCTCTTGCTGACTCTTAAAAGAGTCTAATGCACCGATCATCGCTGCGTCATTAATATAAATAGAATTTTTCACTGGCTGATTTACAACCGCAAAAATGCAAAGAACATCTAGACAAACCTATAATTTAAAAGAAATAATAAATCGATTACCATATTAGCAAGAAACTCATAAAACTAAATGTGATTTTTTTTATCTTTTAAGTTATTTATTAATTATTCCTTATATAATTAGTTAAAATATAGCTTTACCGAATATATTTGTGATCTAAACTTATAGATATCATGAAAAAAAATACTCAACTGTGTAAGATGATTTTCTTACTTTCGATTCTAATTTTCGGGCTTAAAACGGTCGCCCAAAGCCAGTTTAATTCAGTTATTTTAGGTGGTAGCACATCCTCTTTTGGTCGAGCGCCACAAGGTGAGAGAGCTGTTACAAGGACAGTGTTTATCGTAACCGCAGCAGAAATGACAGCAGGTGGTTTTACCACTAATGATGGCATCAGTGGTCTAGGGTTTTCTTACGAAACGGCTCAAGACATTGCGACAGCTGGTGATATCAAAATTTATTTAGAGAACTCAACAGATGTTACCAACACGAAAGGAACAAATTGGGCTGGTGTAATTACTGGAATGACCTTAGTAAGTGATGCAGCTACTACAGTGCCAGCAGTTGTGGGAGATTACAATATAGAGTTTACTAATGGAACAGCGTTTACTTATACCGGTGGAAGTTTATTTGTAGCTTTTGATTATCAAAATCTAACTAACCCTGTCGCAAACACTGTAAATGTGTCGTTTTGTGATAATTCACCTGTAGGTGGTGCTCCAGGAGTTTTTAGCGCCCGTTCTGATGCTGGCACAACCATTTTACCTACTACTCTTGCTGCTTCTAATTTCCGCCCTCAAGTTAAACTTGGTGCTCCAGTGGCATGTGCTAGACCTACAAATCTAGGTTTTACAAATCAAACGGCTGCTGCAGTAGATTTAACTTGGAATCCAAATGGTGGTACCGGGATAGAAGTGCAATTCGGTCTTCAAGGTTTTGATCAGCGTACCGCAGGAACATTCCTTTCAGGTGCAAACGTAACCTCTCCTTATACTCTGATGGGGTTAACAGCAAATACTGTTTATGATTATTATGTTAGAACAGTATGCGCAGGATCAGTGAGTAATTGGAATGGTCCATTTACCTTCACTAGCTTATTTGAAGCAAGTAATCTTCCTTACAACACAGGATTTGAAAATGATGAGTTTTCTTATTTTGGATGGAAAGCTGAAAGAGATCCTTCAGGATCCATAGGTAATTTTTGGCAAAGTGTGAATTTTGGTACTGGCGATCCTAATGTTCAAGAAGGTGCTTATTCAGCTCGTGTAGGCGCTGGTGTTACAACGGCACAAGCAAATGACTGGATCCTATCTAGAGGTATTAACCTCACGTCTAATCAAACAGTTGATATATCCTTTTATGTTAGCGCATTACAAACTGGCTCAACAACGCCTGCACGCTATATTCTAACTGCAGGAACGACTCAAAATTTAGCATCACAATCTACTATTGCTACTTCGCCAGGTTTTACCAATACAACTTTTCAAATAAATAATTATAGCTATACCGCGCCAGCAGCCGGAGTATATTATTTTGGCCTTCAAAATGCTATAACTACTAATGCCGCTGGATCTGTTTTTTGGGCTGTAGATAACTTTACGGTAAGCTCAACTACCGCGTCAATCGATGAAATTAATGCCCGTGATTTTGTGATCTATCCTAATCCTGCAAATGAGATTATTTATATCAATAGTGAAAATCAACCTATAAATGATCTCTCAGTTATTGACATAAATGGAAGAGAAGTAATGGCGGCATCCTTTGAAAACGTCCTTAACGCTACACTTGATATTTCAAGCTTATCTTCTGGAATTTACCTGATTACAATAGAGTCTAATCAGAAAAGCGTTGTAAAAAAAATAATCAAGAACTAGTATTTCACTATACGTAAGTAAACATCATTAACTGACCTGATGCATCCTGTGAAGTTGCTTCACAGGATTTTTTTTTAAATTTTTAAATGGTCCTTTTAGACAACTCCTTCAAGGAACTCTATGAGCAACTCATAAACAAAATTCATTTCTTCTGGTGAACTCGTAAAAGGCGGTACAATATAAACAGTTTTACCCAACGGCCTTAAAAACAAACCTCGCTGCCAGAACCATTGAAACATCTCATTGCGTTTGTTTCCATAACGCTCCATTTCTATGGCAAGATCAATGGCGAGAATAACACCTTTAATTCTCACAGCAGCGACAGAATGATGAGATTCAATCCTTACTTTAAACTCTAGATTAGATTGAATGATGCATTTGATATTATTTTGGATTTCATCGGAAGTCAAAAGGTCTATAGCGGCACTGGCAACCGCGCATCCTAATGGATTGCCAGAATAGGTATGACCGTGAAAAAGACCTTTTGAAAGCTCATCGTCATAAAAAGCATCGTACATATTTTGCGTGCAAGAAGTGATCGCCATGGGCATGATACCACCAGTTAGTGCTTTTGACAAACACATAATATCTGGCTTAGCACCTATTTGATCACTGGCAAAATAAGTTCCTGTTTTTCCAAAGCCGGTCATCACTTCGTCTGCAATCGCGATCACTCCATATTGCTGAAATTTGTTGATGACCTGACACAAGGATTCGGCATCGTTGAGCTGCATAGCGGCGGCTCCCTGGACTAAAGGTTCATAAATAAAGCTAGCAATTTGATGCTGCTCGACAATGGCATCTACAAGTTGTAACACCTCCTGTAGATTTTCTTTAGTAGGGACAGGAATGCGCACTACATGTATAAAGAATTCTTCAAAAGGGCCGTTATAAACGGATAAGCCACTAGCACTCATCGCTCCGAAGGTATCTCCATGGAAGCTATTTTCCATAGCTACTACTGTATTTCGTTTCTCGCCTTTATTGAAATGGTATTGAAAAGCCATTTTTAAACCTATTTCCACACTGGTAGAACCATTTTCAGAAAAGAACAACTTCTGCTGATTATCAGGTAAAATAGCGGTCAATTTATTTCCTAATATCGCGGCTGGCTCGTGCGTCATACCTGCAAAAACAACATGATGCAATTGATCTACTTGGTTTTTAATCGCATTTGTTAATACCGGATGGGCATGCCCATAACTACACGTATACCAACTAGATATCCCATCAAAATATTTCTTGCCATCAAAATCATAAAGGTAATTTCCCTTTGCATGGGAAATCGCAAGAGGCTGCTTAGCTGTTTTATGTTGTGTGAGAGGATGCCATATAAAGCT
>NZ_JBLIGN010000065.1:0-14446 GCF_047636915.1 Nonlabens sp.
ACAAGAGAAACTGTTAAATACAAGTTTTAGCATTTCAAAAGACTGGAACCGTATGGCTTTTCAATTAGAGGAAAAATTGTCTAATAGTTTGCAACAGTTAAAGAGTAGTCCTGTGCTTCCTGGGACGGTGCAACTTACTGCTAATGGCCAGCTTATTGTATTGATGCGCGACGCGCAGACCACAGGCGGTTATCCTCGGGTATTGCAATTGGAAGAGGAATCAATTTCTAAAATATCACAGAAAAGGGTAGGAGAGAAGGTAGACCTAGTAGTGATTTAATTTGATATGTATAACTACAAATAGCTTTTAAAAGGAGTCTTAGCCTTATCCTTAGGAAGATTTTCTGTCTGTTCTTCTTGATCTTCCATAGTTTTACGTTTGTAGTCGCTATATCCGTTTTTTGAAATAATTAAATCCATTTGTTTTTATCCAAAGATAATACTATGCAAGCATAGTGTTATATAAATATTTCTTAAATTTTAACGGTTAAATCTGTAGTATTCTAAATATAAGGGCACTGTTTTTAACGGATTAGTAGATAAGCACTTTCTGTATGGTATGGTATGGTATGGTATGGGATTTGTTTAGGCAGTTGTGCTTTAGAAAATACCAGCATTTTTAAAATCTTTTTTGAATTGGATAGCCTCCGGATATTTAAATAAATAGCTAACCTATGAGTAAAGAAAGTTAGCTTGCCAATGTAATAGGTTTAGCAATTTTAGTTTTTTCTGCTGCAGGAGTCTTTTATCACTTATGGACGGCACTTTATAAAATCTAGAAGTTGAAAATCAATCCTAAAACACTTAGGTATAAAGTCTCAAAAACCTAGTGAAAAGCTTTGGATTTATTTTAGTGCTGGGGTTCTTGATCCCAATTGGTTTTACTTTATCTGCTGCAATAGCTTTGCTACAAGACGGGATCTAACTTCCTATAGCAGGTTATTTAGGTAAATGAGCTCTTCTCATTAGCTTTCTAGTCTCTTTGCTCGGAGGAGATGGTAGTAATTGCGTAAAAGACCAATGTCTTCTATTATAGTACCATTAAATGAGAGTGCTTGCCAGGCGGACTTTAAATTCAAAAACTCCTGTTAATTCAGCTTTTATTAAGAAAAAGACTACATTTTTATATGTATCTTAAAATAAAAAATGAGTACACAAAACCTAAACCAAAGAGAAGCAAGAGAAAAATACTTAGAACTTTCTAGAAATATTAAAACCGCCATGATGTTGACAGAGCTAGGGATTGCGCCTATCCATGCCATACCGATGGGATCCAAAGAAATACTCGATAATGGAGATGTTATTTTCTTTAGTAAGTCTACCAGTGAGCACAATGCCAATATTGAAAAAAACAGTCAGACGCAATTAATTTTTAGCGACGTGATATCTAAAGAATTTTTAAGCGTTTATGGAACAACACTTATTTCTAAAGACAAAGACTTAATAAAAAAGCACTATGACAACTTAGATGCCAATTGGTTTGAAAGTAAAAATGACCCAACACTTACGGTGCTTATTTTCAGTCCGCATGAAGGACATTACTGGGATAATAAGACGAATGCTCTTATTACCTTGGCAAAATTAGCCTACACCAAAGCCACTGGCGACGAGACAGAAGTAGGAGTATCAGGTAGTCTGAACATGTAAACCAGTACAACTCCATGAAATGAAGACTTTAGAAGCAATGATCAAAATATAGTTTAAACAGAAAAAAGCCGTTCCTCAGATCGGCTTTTTTTATGGGCTTTAGTGAAGCGAAAAGTGATGAAGCTATCCAATGAATTTGACCTTTTTAAGGGGAAGAATGTAAAACTATGAACTAGCTAGCTGTTGATCATAGACCACATTCTGTTCTCCATATTTTTTTAAATAAGAACGTATGATCTGATTGGTATGATAGTTTGCAGCTTTGCGGTCTAGAAAGTCTTCACAATCTTCCATTGTAGCGATAGAAGCCTGTTGGTCTAAATATCCAAAACCTTGATACTCGCCATCTTTTACCATCACAAAGCAAGATTCTTCAAGAGTCCTACCAGATTGCTTGATAATGTAGTTGGGATTCTGATCGTGCAAAGATCTAATGGCTTGATTGGCTCTTATATTATACAGCGATACCAACTCTGTCTTTTTACAAACACCTTTACAATTTTTGAGCTTGTAATGAGACGTACAATCGGTTTGAGTTTTAAAACTACAATATCGAGGACATAAATTAAAGTCTGCACAGAGTTGTTCTAATTGCTCTACGGCATGTGCTCGATCATAGTGAGTCACTATAGAATAGTCATAAGACTTCACCAGTCCTACCGCAAACTGAATGACGCCCAATTGGTTTTTATAATGCAAGATTTGGTAAGCGGCGCGAGGTTTTTTTTGAGCGCTATTAAATTTTGGATAATACTGTTTGATGAGATCTGCTTCTTGTAATAAAGCGACCAATTCATTACCTGTGGGAATGTGTTCTATATGGTAGATCTCTTGACACATGAGATACGACTTACTGGTCTTAGAATAAAAATGAGACAGTACCCGTTTTTTAATATCGATGGCTTTACCGACGTAAATAACCTTTTGAGCCTGATTTTTAAATAGATATACCCCTGGAGTATTTGGTAACTCATCAAAAAGAGACCGGTCTAAATGCGGCGGAAAAGTTCCTTCTTTATTACTCCCGTTTAGAAACTTTGTAAACTCTTCTCCATCTTGATCTATTTCTAGCAATCTTTGAAATAAAGTCACTGTTGCATCCGTATCCCCTTCAGCACGATGTCTATTTTCTAGAGAGATTCCTAACGAGTTGCACAATTTCCCTAGACTATACGAATTCATTCCAGGGATCAACTCTCTGGACAGTCGCACTGTACAGAGCTTTTTACGCTTAAAGTCGCAGCCCAAACGTTTGAATTCATTGCGTATAATGTTGTAGTCAAAGTTGACATTATGAGCTACAAAAATAGAATCTCGTGTCATGCGCTCAATTTCATCAGCCACTTCAGAAAATAAAGGAGCAGCAGCCACCATTTCATTATCAATACCAGTAAGACCCGTTATGAAATCTGGAATCAAACTTTCTGGATCGATAAGTGTACTGTATTTTTCAATCACTTCACAGCCTAGCATGCGCACAATACAGATCTCAGTCATGCGATTATTGCTCATTCTGTTACCAGTAGTCTCGATGTCTACCACACTATAGGGTTGTTCTTTAAAATTCACTGGATTGCTTTTATTTGGAAATGTTCCAAAATTATGGATTTATTCCTAATAAAAGATACTCGTTCTTACTTTTAACAGAGTTTATTTTTATGGCGCTTTCGCGAAAGCGGATCTTAATTCATAGTTAATACCACAGGAGTTGCCCCTTTTGATTTATGCCTACCGCAAATATGATAATTCCAAAAAAGTGAATGTAAAATTTTACTAAAATCAGACCAAATGCATAACAATAGAATTTATAATGATATTGCTCAATATATAGTGAATTGCTTCCAGTCCAAGCAGCCAGTAGTTTTTAGGCTCGCTGTTCCTCGGTTTTACCCTTGTTTCAAGTACTAATTTAGCCTTAAAAAGTAAATAGGAAAGCCAAGGGATTCTTCTTTTTTAATGATCTTAAATCCAAATTTCTGATACATTTGAGCATTGCTTATGGATGCTGCATCTATGATCACAGGCAGCTGATTGTTCTTAAACTTATTTCTGACTTTTATCATTAAACGAACAGCAGTCCCCTTACCGTCAGATTCCCTTTTAACCCCAAGTATAACGGGTCTTATATGTTCTTCTTTTGGATAGTTTTTATGTGCTATACGCTGCCTTTTTATCACACTACAAATACGTTCTATACCTATACAGTTAAATGCCATTTTAACGTCTAGAAGTATGGTTCTAAAGGTGATTTTTTCTAGATGGGGGAATTTTAATAAGATACATGCTTTCTCATTATCTGATATATAAACTTCTCCAAAAAGTAGGGCTCTTTCAAATAAGTATTCCATCAACACCTGCATGCGCCCTGCTCTTTTTTGATCTTGTTTTACCACAAGATTTATAGAGTTTTCTTCCGTCAATGGTAAAAAGGCAGAAACCAATATCTCGGATACTAGTTTCTTGTCTAGATGGGTCGCTTTTCTCAAATTGACAGCATTATTTTGTTGGGATGGGTAAGATAAATTGACATCGTTCTTAGTTAGTGAATAATTCAAATATAATATTTATCTGATACACAATAGACAGACTAGAACTAGTTAACTCTCCAACTACCTATTCCTCATCCCATTCATAGGATGTATGGCTCTTGTGACATAAGAAGCGTCTTTTTTTTAGAAAGTGTGGCATGAATAAAAGAAATACCTCCTAAATGCTGCTGCTCCCAAAAGTTATAAAGGAAATAAGCCTTTCTAAACAAATCAAGAATTTACATCAAGACAACTACAGATGGGCAACATCAAGGAAGGGAGGACCGAGGCTTGATGCACTTTTAACTAGTACAAATACACCTACTACCACCTACTTTAGAGCACGCCCATTCCGGTCATAAGGCATTATTTTTAAAGAATAATTCACAGTTGCCCAATTGATTCTCAAATGATCAAGGTTGTTCTTGCTTATTATATAAACACTGCTGTTAGCTGTTCTATTTTCAAATGGTACACTATTGATAAGGAAGGATTCTTCACAAGCATTTCTTGATCTGTTAATGTAGCGATGCGTCCTTTTACAGTTTGCATAGGATTATAGGCTTGCCTCACCATTTGATGGAGATGAAGTTTTAACTGTTGCAAGGGGTTATCTTGTTTTTACTATTTATTTTTTCAAGCGCCATATTATTCTCTGTTCTAAAACCATTTAATATTGGAACATTTAAAGTGCTGACAACTTAGCTGATGAAGATGTTAAAGCACCCGTTTCCCCATTATCCTAACTTCGAGAACCTCAGTATAGATTGAAGATTTTTATAATCCCGATAGTGATCGGGAGAAAGACCCTTTTAACAAACATCGAGAAAGATTCCAAGCGATACCGCTCTAAAGCCTTATGACCAGTTAAATAGTATTGAGATGTTTCAAGTGATTCCCCATTCCTTTTGATGTCTTTCACGTTTAATTTCGAATTCAACTTTCTTTTTCATTTAAAAAAATAAAAAGAAACCCCACTACTTAAACAAATCCAGAAAAGCCTTCTTGTACGTCTTAGTAATAGGGACGCGGTAATTTTCTCCTAGTACTACATAACCTTCGTTTTCAAAGGCTCTAACGGCTTTTATATTTACAATATGCGATTTATGACATTTGAAAAAATAGTCGTCTAAATAGTCGCTAAATTTACCTAGATTATAAGAACTTGTTAATATTTTACCATCCATAAGGTGAATTTTTGTGTAGCCGTCATAACCTTCTAGATGGATTACTTCTTCCTGTGGGATAAAAGAAATCCCTTTTTGAGTAGGGACTTTTAATTTGTGATCGCGGTCTATAATTTTGTTGAGTAGTTCTACCAGATTTGTATTAGAGTCGGCGGCTTTTTTTTCAATATTATCAATGGCTTTATCGAGGGCTTTTTTGAGTTCATCTGTATCTACTGGCTTGAGGACATAGTCTACCGCATTATTCTTCAAAGCTTCTAGCGCATATTCATTATAGGCGGTAGAGAATATTACTTGAGAGGTGAGCGTAGGAATATGCTGTAGCAGTTCAAATCCAGTCATTCCAGGCATTTGAATATCTAGGAATACTATATCTGGAGCATTTTCTATGATGGATGCAATGGCTTCTTTAGGCTCTTGAAAGGTGGCAATAACTGTTACTTGATTTCCTACTTTAACCACTTTGTTATGTAAGTTTTGCAGTGCAGAGAACTCATCATCTACTAGTATGGCGCTATATTTTTTCATAGGTCAGTCTTTTAAGTTGGAAGCATACTTTGTGGCCTTTATCTTCTTTTTCTGGAAAAGCCTCTTTGTGTTCAACGGTTATTTCCCAAACCCCTGTTTCTTGCAAAAATTTTAAACGATCTTCTAGTACAGAAGTAGATTTTAATCTATCGCCTTCTTTTTTAACTTGATATCCTTTACCATCATCTTGAATACTTATTTGAATTTCATTGTTGCTTATACGCAGGAACTTTAATAGTACTGTTCCTGTTGTTTCTTTATGAAATACACCGTGATTTACCGCATTTTCTACAATGGGTTGAAGTAACATACTGGGTAATTTATCGGTCCGGTCTAACTGTGGATCGATTTCAAAAATATAATTGAGTTTGCCTTTAAAGCGCAATTGTTCTAATGCTAAGTAGTTGCTAAGCAACTGTATTTCTCTTTCTACACTTACTAATTGTTCTTTTGAGAGTTCAAAAAACTCTCTGATCAAGCGAGAGAATTTCACCAGATATTTATCTGAAGTCTCAAAATCATTTTCATTAATGTAGTATTGAATAGCAGTAAGAGAATTAAAAACAAAATGCGGATTCATTTGCGAGCGCAATGCTTTGAGTTGTAATTCTGACAATTTTTTAGAACGTAGTAGTTCTTCATTACGTTTTTTTTCGGCATTACGGCTGAGGTGTTTTGTGCTAAAAATGACCATAACCACAAGAAGAAGTATCAATGTTAAATAAAATATCCAACTTTGATACCATCTAGAAGATATTGTAAAATCAAAACACCTGATCAATTCACCATTTTTTATTTGCAGCTGGTATTGGTCTGGATTTAAATCAGAAAAAGTAAGATTGCTGGATGTAGTGGAAGTCCATTCTTTTTGACTGGGAGAAAGTTTAAATTGATAAGAAAGCATCGCGTTGGGTCTGTAATCAATAGCTTTTACAATAAAATTAAGATTGTTGTTTCCTGAGTAGGATTCACTCGCTCCAGAATGCACTGTTTTACTTTTATAAGTAGCTTCTTCAATGTATATATTCACTAATCCTGAGGTAGGTTTGTAATCCTGTGGTAAATGAATAATACCCTGATTAGTAGCTACTAGTAATTCATCTTCTAACTTCTCTACACCGTTTATTTTATTTGTGGGGAGTCCATTAGTAGTATTCCAGATGTGTTTGAGTTGAAAACTATCCCTTGCAAATTCATAATGATAAATCCCTGCGTTTGTCGGTAAATAAAGTTCCTGGTTTTCAAAAAAGGCATGATCACAAGAAAGAAATTCGCTTTTTTCTAATAGTTGAATGTTGTTTAAATCAGTGAGATAAGCTCCGTATCCGTTTGTAGTAAGTAAGAGTTGATCTTCGTTTATTACAGTGATGCTATTTACTGGATATGCAAATTCTTTATGCACCCCATCTAAGTCTTCAATTTTACCATTTATCAACGTTTTTAATCCGGTAGAAGTGCCTATAATAAGCTCTTCTTTAAAAACAGTTAAGCAACGTGCTCCAGGTTGCATATATACGTCAGCAACATCCATACTGAAGGGGTTTAACGCTGATATTCCTGCGGTTTGATTGCTGTACAGTAAGTCTTTATGATAAACAACTGACCGTGCGAGTTCGTTTTTAAAAGGAAAAGTAAAAGTGAGCCTTTTTCCTTTGTGCAGGGTAATAATTTCATGATCGCCTAGGTAATATTTAGTATCTGTTTCTTTTATATAAGCAATATCATATAGAAACTGAGGAGATACTAGGTCTTTAATAAATTCACCCTGTTCTTTATCGTAAACGTAAAATCCTTTATCATGTATAAGCGCATAAATAGAGCCGTTAACTTTTTTAATATCATTTACTTTTGAATTGGGGAATTCTTTTTTTATTTGAAGTTCATTGATATTGTATTTATAAATACCATTTGAAAAAGTGGCTGCCCAAATATTATTTTCTTTATCCATAAAAGAGCTGTGAGAGGCTAAGAACTTAGGGAGCACATATTTTTCCTTCACACTGAGGTCTTCATTTAAAATACCAATTACGTTCTCTCCGGTAATTTGAATTTGATCACCTATTAAATTAATTCTTGCCAGTTCTAATCTTTTAATTCCAAGCTCATTTTCAAAACTGAATCTGTGGATGGTTTCAGAATTGAGATGAAGTACATTATAAGAATAATCTGTCATCGTAAAGTATAAGCTGTCGGTTTTTTGACCTCTGCTATAGCTGCTAAAAAAGTCTGTGGAGTCGCCGATAATTTTTATTTGATTCCTGGAATCTACCAACATAATTTGATCCTCTTTATGTTGTGCTAACAGTTTGTAATTTTTGTTTAGTAGAGGTGTAGCGAGCTTATAAACAGAGTCTTCTTCGATCAATCGCCATTTATTCCCTTTAAATCTATACGTGTTTCTAGAGCCATTTGCCATCAATTCATTACCGTCAAAATTAGCATAGATAGGACTCATAACTTCATTATTTTCTGTCGGGAAATTATATACTTTATCGTTGAGGATATATCCCATGCTTTTACTTTTTGCAGCATACCATATTTTTCCATCTTGAGCGGGAAAAAGATTCCAGACATCATTTGTTGGTAAGCCGTCTTTAGTGGTGAAAATTTTGAATTCGCTACCGTTAAACTTTACGATGCCTTCATCTGTAGCGATCCATATAAATCCATGTATGTCTTGGGTGATTTTGTAAACATGATTACTAGGCAATCCGTCTTTTTCAGAATAGTTCGTATATACCTGAGCAGGAACTGAAAAAGCCCAGATACATAACAAAAAAGCTAACCATGTTTTAATCATGACCCTATTTTACGACTATTTCCTCACTTATCTTGGATTGCCTTCCATCAGTTGTAAAGACTTTTATAGCATAGGTGGCGTTTTTGTTACCGCTTTCGCGAAAACTTAATTCCAATGATCTATCGTGCTGCACCAGTTGCCCTTTTTTATTTTTTTTATAAATAATAAAAAAGGTATTCTCATTTTTAGTAGGGTAATTCCAGGTAAGCGTTATCTCATTTTCATTACGTTTTACCCTTAGGTTTTCTATAGGAGCGCGCATACCTGTATCGTAAGCTTTTCCTTGAACTGGAAAAGCATATTTAGAGGTATTGTTACTGTCATCAATAGCACGCATGCTGTAATAGTAGGTTTTTCCTTTTCCTACTGCATTATCTATATAGGTCGTTTGATCTTTTTCAAGGTTGATCAATTGGACCCATGGTTCTTTCATATCGGTTTTGCGATATAAAATTTGTTCTTTAACATCGATACTTCTACTTTGAGAAAAAGTGAGTTCTATACCGTCTTTGGTAGATTTACGGTGTTTAAAAACGGGAGTTGTAGGAGCAATTTTATCTGGTCTTTTCACCTTTAATATCGCCGATTTCGCCGAGGTGTTGTGATTAAAGTCTAGTGCTTCAGCTTTGTAGTAGATATAAGGCGTAAGCGATTTCAATGTTACGGTATCCTTAAAAATAGTTTGCACTGGGTTTTTAAGGCTATCTAAGGATAAAAAACCTTCTCTAATAGCTGAGAATTCATGCTCTTCAGCATTTGATCTGTATAAACGATACCCCATTAAGTCACTTTCAGGATTCTTTTTGATAGCTATAGTAACTATTCCTAGAGAATCAATTTTACCAGACAACACTATAGGCTTAATGGGAGGGATGCTGTCTATTAAAGTAACCGCTACTGGAAAAGAAGAACTGATATTATTTGCTGTATCCACTGCTTGTACGAGATAATAATTGGTCTTTCCTTTTAAGAAACTTTTATCAATAAATTTTGTGGCTCCCTTAGGCAGTAACTTATCATGTAGTAAGGAGAAATAGCCATCGTTTTTATCAGATCGCGATACCGCGAATCCCTTGAAATCAGCAGCGATGGGAGCTTTCATTTCCCACTCTACGAGAACCTCATTTGGTTTTGTATGTTGTGGTTGCTTTAGAAAGGCTTGTTGAGGAGGTGTAAGATCTCTGGGCATTCCAACGACTTCGGCAAACAGCAAGCGTTCTCCAAAAATTGTCCTTCCATAAAATCTATAGGTGTATTTTTGATAATTGATCAAGCTATCTTCATTAAACGCCGTCCTTTTGGGTCCTTTATATCCTTTACCTCTCAAGGCATAAATAGGGGCATCATTGAGCTGTATACTTTTTCCATTTATAGTACGCTCCACGTCAACTCCAGATAACTCTGGAATATCTTCCCACACAAAGCTTAATTCGGTGTCGCCAGTTTTAGTGAAGACTTCATTTTTATAAAGATTTTCTTGGGCAGCGGCAATAATGTCAACTGGCACTGGATCAATCGTATAAACAGGCACATTACCTACCAGTTTTACTCTGTAAGAATAAGAAACCCCTCGTTGAACCGTATTATCTATAAAGGACAGTCCCATACCTTGAGCGGCATTGGTGTTTTTTATAGCGGTAAGAACAGATACCATAAACTGGAAATCTTCGTCTCCTTTTTGTGCTCTTATAGCACCGATTCCCTCTGTAAGGTCCAAATTACCTCCATTTTTATCGCCACTAGCTGCGGTAAAATCTTGTGCTATTTCGAGTTGTATTTTTTCTTCTTCTGTAACGGCTTTGTCCAGTACTTCTTGCCATTGTTGTATGCTAAATGCCTTTGTTCTCCCTATTTCAACATAATTGGAAGCCTTGCTATTTGCCCGTTCTATAATAAACCCAGACTGTAACCCTATGTCTAGAGTCCTTTTACGATCTGGAAAGAAACGTAACTCTATAGAGCCGTTAGAATATCTTGCGGCTGTTTTTATAGAGCTGGTTGGTTGTTGTTGCGCTTTCGCAAAAGCGAACACAAAAAAAACTATGCATATCGATACTAAGTTCTGTGTATGTTTCATGTCTTTCATATTAAAATGCTGCTGGTGCTCCTAGTGCAATTAAAACCATTGGACCAGTTCTAAAATTCTTAACTACAGTTTGAGTAACAGGCGTACCGTTATTTTTCAATGCACTGCTCCATGACGTTCCATTGTATTCTTTAAGTGTTGCGGTAACTGTAAATTTATAATCACGATCCACACTTAATGTATTGATAACAGGATCAGGATCTGGCGGGAGGTCATCATAATCATCACTAGGTCCTGGGGATGGATATAGTGCTATTCCCATAGGAGCAGCTCCTATTCCGGGCATAGGTGCAACTGCAGGAGTAAATCCTAATGGTGCGGTATAAGCGCCTACCATAGGAGCGGCTACACCCATTCCTCCTATGCCAGGAGGAGGAGCAAGCATAGCAGGTAAAGCTGGCAGTGCTCCTATAGGTGGTGTTTTTGTATATAAATATTCACCTAGGTTGTTTTCATTTGTGGTAAGGCTTGCATGTTCCCATACACCTGATGTCTCATTTTTAATTTTCAGATTTTTACTGACTTCCATTTTAAAGGTACGCATTTCTACCGTGCCATTGCTTTGCTGTTCTGAAACATCAAAGACTTCATTCGGTACCAATCCATACTTTACAGCTAGAGGCTCTTCAATAGGGAAATTATTTGTGGTATTGGGATTTATGTACTCTATCAAAGCATTTTCTTGGGCTGCAGCTGCATCACCTTGGGTTACTGGAACACCGCCACCAGCGCCACCATTTCCACATTGTACTCCTTTTTCAAAGTCTTTATGAAAGCTAAAGGAAATAAGGTCAAATATGGTAATGTTGCCATCAATAGCACCAGCTACATAATATGGATTTGGGAATTCTCCAGTTATCCAGGCTCCAGCAGCGATACTTGCTACTGTGACATTCCATTTTACACTTCCATTTTTTTTGTATTTCTTTACTCCAGCAGCCGCTGTTCCATACATTCCTAGTCCGCCTTTTGCTCTCCATCCATTGATGCCTATAGGTGTGTTTCCATCACAACTACCTAGGTATTCCATAAAAGAGAGATGAAGCTCAGCTCCAGCAGATAAATTATAACTCAACACGTGTTTTTTATTATCATTGGAATATTTGGTAAGTTGCTTTTCACCGCTTTTATCAAACATAAAACCTATTCCTAGAGCAAATCCTTTTCCAGTTTCTGTAGTACTGCCCACGCCGCCAGTGGATGCACCACCTGTGCTAGGGTAGACGCCTAACGCGTTGTAATATCCTGTTTCAAAGGTGCTCGTAAATCCTCCAGGATATGGAATGTCGTTGCCGAACATCAAATACTCATAAAGGCTGATTCCAAATACATTCACGGTATTCAAGTTAGCTGGTTCTCCAAATTTAAAATACCAATTGTTAGTCTTTCCATTAATATCTAACACTAAATTTGCTGGTGATGGAGTTGTGATAGGAGTCGCATTTACATTCACATTTGCCGTAAGGTTGAAATGTTTTTGTGGGAAATCATAACTTACAGATACATCCCCAGACACTTTTGCTTTATGACGTTTGTCAAATCCAGCACCTATATAGAATTCTCCTGTAAAACCTATATAGGTCATACCACCAGAGCCAGAGAATGTTCCTAGCAATTCCATATCGGCATTGAAAGTTTGTTCTTTAGGAGTCGTTGCCATTACGGCGTTTGCCCTAAATCCTAGCGAACTGTGTTTAGGTGTAAAGGTGTATGTCATTCCAGAAGCGGTAGGTTCCATATTATTAAATGCTCCTCCACCGAAACCTCTAAATGCCATTCCAGGTAAAAAGGTAATTCCTGGAGCTGGGAATGTCGCTTCAGCCTCTACCCTCCAATAACGGTAACGTCCTGTGTGTAAATAGGTAGTATTACCAAACTCTGCTAATGCCGTTAATTTGATGCCTGGCCCTTTAAAGTTGGCTTCTAAACTACCTATAAACCCATCTCCAAAAACAGGATCATTATTTCTAAAACCTATGGAACCTTTAATATCTACTGCGGCAAGATTTGCATATACGGCAATAGAATCAATAACACCACCTATAAACTCTGGCTGGAATCTTTTTCCACCAGTTCCCGACTCATCATTGATCGCCATTACTGCCCCTAAAGTGGTCATTCCACCTATTTTATCGGACAAATTAAAGATAACATCAAAATTCATCTTACCGTGAATCAGCTGATTTCCAGTAGTCGTTAAAGGATTGTATTCAATGTTATCTATGGTAACAGGGAAATTCCCCATTCTCTTTTGAGGACTAGCAAAGGCCCATTGCCCAGCGTCAAAAGTCAGTTTTTGCGCGGCACTAGTGTCGTAATCAAAACCGACCCCTTGAAAGGAAAGCTCCATATTGATTTCATTAACGGGACCTATGGTGGCATCTTCCCAAGTAAAATCACCATTTAGATCTAGTGAAAATGTCTTTTTGTCTTTATCAAAATAACCACTTAAGTTAGAAGTGTCATCTAGCGTAAAGACACCTTGTAAAAGGTCATTATTGATATCTTGATCTGGCTCGATGATGATTTGAAAGTTATTGTTTTCAGCAGGATCCAGCGGACTATTAAACAATGCTGTGTAGGCAAGAGAGTCCTCTAAACCACTTTGATCGTTTACTGGTATAGCTATACGTCCTTCTATTCCTGCTTCAACAAAATTACTGGATTGAATTTCCAGATAAACTCTATCTATACTGGCTACCATATCTCCCACTTCTGCGCCACCAAATGCGATCAGGTTTTCTACTTCTGCCTCCAGAGTAATTCCTGTATCATCTATAATCATGTCATTGATACTAACTTCTATAGGGTCACCACCTGGAGTGTTCATTTTATTAGGGGAGAATTTCACTGTTAATTCTGTCATATGGAACCCGTGAAATAGGTTGGTGGTTTCTCCTGAATAAATAGCAGGGAACGCAATTCCTGGAGCATTCATCGTATCTGACCAGTCGTATGAAATATCATCTGCAAGTATAATAAAATCATGAGCACCCGTATCTGAAGGTGTTCCAGATGCTACATCAGGAACTGTGCTGGCAATGACAGATTCTTCCAAGTTTCCTACGAGAACCATACCGTCCCAAGTAGCACCACTAGCAACAAGATTTGCTATGGAGCGTTTTACTCCGTCATCGTCTACCACAGGAATTAACCATTCTCTCGTAAAGTGAACATCGAGCTCAATACTATAATTGGTGATACCTAATTCGCCCCATTCTATATAACAGCCAGCATTATCTACGGTAGGTGCTTTAAATTCAAAAGTTATTTTTCCATTTACGTTTCCTATTTCAATATCCTCAAGTAGTTCTAATCTTTCGGGAGGCCATACTGGAGCTAGAATGTGATGTTTAATATTGATTGCTCTAAACCCTACGAGTTGTATGGGTCCCCATTCTACAGGAGTCGTTTTTGCCGCTACGAGATTAAATTCAGACTCATCTGCTCTAAAGACCATTTCTGTAATAGCGAGTTGATCACCACTTGGGAAATTAACTCCTAGGGGCATTTTTACAGGTAATACAGCTCCAGTTACAGGATCGTAATCAATTTCTTGACCAGTTTGAGTGGAGATCCAGTCCAATACATTTTCTGCTTGTGGATGTGATATATTCACACCACCTACAACCCCAAGCGCCCAAGCAAGTGGATAAACTGGAGCGGTATC
>NZ_JBLIGN010000066.1:0-14420 GCF_047636915.1 Nonlabens sp.
TGAGTGTCTTTTAACTATAATAAATGGCTTTTTAGAAAAGGAGGTTACTAGAAGTAGCCGGCTAGTTGAAGTAAATGTTATCGGTTGTTAGGAGTCCAGAAGAAGCAATTCCTTTTTAAAATTTGAATCTAATGGTATCGCATTTAATAAGCAAAACAAAGCACGATATTGCAGGTTGTTCGAAAAATAAAATACAGTTGTTGGATAATAAGAACTAAAGTTCATTTTTCCTGAACCATATCATTCTAGTAGAAATATTTTATTTGGGTTTTGTTGCATGGAGTTGCCACAGTAAACATCTTCAAAATAATTAAAAAACGCCTTCAAAATTTCCAATTGACTTTTACTTATTGGTATATACAGATGCATTACGAGGATTCATAAGAAAGCTCAGAAACTACACACTCAATTTTCCTATCTTTGAAACTTATTAACTCATCTAACTTTTACATGAAAAAAAGAGTTCTTATTACCGGTGCTGCTGGATTTTTAGGTTCGCACCTTTGCGATCGTTTTATAAAAGAAGGCTATCGCGTTGTTGCAATGGATAACCTTATTACCGGCGATCTTAAAAATATAGAACACTTGTTTCCCCTTGCCGATTTTGAATTCTATCATCAAGATGTTTCTGACTATGTGCATGTGGCTGGAGAACTGGATTATATATTACACTTTGCCAGTCCTGCTAGTCCAATAGATTATCTTAAAATTCCTATTCAAACCTTAAAGGTAGGTTCTCTAGGAACTCATAATTTATTGGGTCTTGCCATGGCAAAAAATGCCAGATTACTCATCGCTTCTACCAGCGAAATTTACGGTGACCCTCTAGTACATCCTCAAGACGAAAGTTATTATGGCAATGTAAACACCATAGGGCCAAGAGGCGTTTATGATGAGGCAAAACGTTTTCAAGAATCCATGACTATGGCGTATCATAGGTTTCATGGTTTAGAAACTAGGATTGTACGTATTTTTAATACCTATGGGCCTAGAATGCGACTCAATGACGGTCGTGTGATTCCTGCTTTTATGGGCCAAGCACTGCGAGGAGAAGACATTACGATTTTCGGTGATGGATCGCAAACGAGGTCTTTTTGTTATGTAGATGATCAGGTAGAAGGAATCTACAGATTATTGCTCAGCGATTATTCAGATCCTGTTAACATTGGAAATCCTAATGAAATTACTATCCGTGATTTTGCTGAAGAAATTATTGCACTCACAGGAACGAACCAAAAAGTAGTGTATAGAGACCTTCCACAGGACGATCCTTTGAAAAGACGTCCAGATATTTCACTGGCTAAAAAAATCCTTGATTGGGAACCTAAAGTAGGTCGTGAAGAAGGAATGAAGTTAACCTATGATTATTTCAAATCACTAGCTCCAGAAGATTTAAACAAACGTGACCACAAAGACTTTACAAAACATATCCGTAGATAGTATCGCCTATCGCAATGGCCGGTTTTCTGGTTTTATAAGACCTATTTCCTACTTTGTAGATTTAAGTCTTATCATTCTTGCTGCGTCTAATTTTTTTATGGAAAGTTTTGATTTACTTACCTACAGCATTTTTATAGGTATTTGCTGGGTCATTGTTTCCATGCAGCTGGATTTCTATAGAATACGTAGAAATACAAAATTTACAACTTTATTAAACCGGTTAGCTAAGCAGTCTGTATTTTTTGCATTTGTCGTGTTTGCTTTTTTTGGGTACTACTATGAGCTCAATAGAGATTCTGCTTTTATTTTTAACTACATAGCTGCAACTTTAGGTGGGATTTCAATACTTAAAATAGGGCTTTTCTTTATTCTTAAAAACTATCGCAGTGCATTGGGTGGAAATTTTAGAAATATTGCCATCCTAGGTAAAAATAAGGACACACAACAACTTTATGATTTTTTCACCACACATACTGACCTGGGCTACCGATCTAAAGATCTGGTGAATGTAAGGACTCCGTCCTTTTCATTAGCTGAATTCAAACAATGGGTTATAGAAGAAAAAATAGATGAAATCTTTTGTTCCGTACAGGAACTTAACAATGACCAACTTCTCGAGCTTACCGATTTTGCAGATAACAATCTAAGAACCCTGAAATTTATTCCTGATACAGAAACTATTCTTTCTAAGCAGCTACGCTATGATTATTATGGCCTCACACCTGTTCTGTCCTTACGAGAAATACCGTTAGACGATATGGCTCATAAGTTTACAAAAAGAGCCTTTGATGTTCTGTTTTCTCTCTTCATAATCATAGGGGTGATGTCCTGGTTGACTCCATTAATAGCGATTATTATAAGGATAGAATCTAAAGGACCTGTTTTCTTTAAACAAAATCGCAATGGACTGGATTACCGAGAGTTTATTTGCTTTAAATTTCGCTCGATGGTACCTAATGATACAGCCCATTTGCACCAAGTGAAACGTGGAGACCATAGAATCACTAAAATAGGCCGTTTTCTACGTAAAACCAGTATTGATGAATTACCACAGTTTTTCAACGTACTTCTAGGAGATATGAGTGTTGTGGGTCCACGACCACACATGGTAAGTCATACCCATATGTATGCAGAGCGCATTGATAAGTTTATGGTACGTCACTTCGTAAAACCGGGCATCACAGGACTGGCCCAAGTAAGCGGCTACCGTGGTGAAGTGGAGACAGAAGAAGATATTAAAGGTCGTGTGCGCAATGACATATACTATATCGAAAACTGGAATATTGCTCTGGACTTTAGGATTATTTTTAAGACCATTGTAAATATGTTTCAAGGGGAAGAAAAGGCTTACTAAATGAGTCTCGTTTCTATCATAACACCTACTTACAACAGCATTGCAACGCTAAAGGAATCGCTGGACAGTATGGTTGCACAAACTCATAGGCCTCTAGAGATTATTACTATAGATGATGGTAGTGCTGATGATAGTTACGCTTTCGCGAAAGCCTATGCCTTAAAAAACACCTCTGCCGAAATAACTTTTATCAATTTAAAAAACAACTTCAACTCTGGAGCAGGAATTACACGCAACAAAGGAATAGGAGCTGCAACAGGCACTTACATCGCATTCCTTGATGCAGACGACTTATGGAAACCTCATAAACTAGAAGTGCAAATAAACGCCATGAAAAAACATTCTGCTAGCTTGTGTTATGGCGCTTATGAGATTTTTACTACCGCTTCTCATCAACCAGAATTGACCCATCACGTATCCAAAAAACTCAGCTTTGAAAAGCTCTTAAAGGCCAATTACTTAGGCCACTTAACAGGAATCTATAATGCAAAAGTATTAGGTAAGTTCTATATGCCAGCATGGCGTAAAAGACAAGATTGGGCCATGTGGTTGGACGTAATTCAAAAAGCAGAATTTGCCGTAGGAATTCAAGAACCTATTGCAAGCTACCGATTGAGCAAGGGTTTATCTTCTAATAAACTGGGATTGATCAAATACAACTATGACATTTACAAAACACATTTAAAATATTCTACCCTAAAAAGTAGCTGGATGCTATTGCGGTTTTTTTATGAACAATTTTTTGTGAAGAGTCAGATGCTCACTAAAGCTGTTTAGTACTATTGAAAAACGATAGGTAAATTACTGTTTTCAATCTTAACGATATAGAAAGGTTGCCTGACCATGGTAAATGCATCTCCACCAAAACTGATATAATTTACGTCTACTATAATATTAGAGACATCTTGAAAAACACCAACTTCTAAACCATAAGCGCTAGAAGGTCTTACTTCGTCAAAAACAGCAATAACTGTATACGTGCTGAAATCAATAGTTGTTTCAGTAAAAGAGTCAGAAACGTTGTTTTCAGAATCCATAGAAGTAATTAAGTTATTCCAAATAGTACCATTTGTTATGACTAGGTTTTGCTTGGGAATTCCTTCTCCACCATTAAGATTACTTTCAGCGATTAATGTATAGGGTACAGGAGTAGAATCGTCATCATTAGTACATGCTATGCATATTATGGAGACTAGAAGAAGTAATAGGATTTTTTTCATGATGTAGACTGTTTTATGTCAAGATGCTTTTTTATAGAAAAGCTTGCGTTTAAATTAAAAAAAATTAGCTCTATAAAGTACGTCAAACAAATTTAAACCATGCCTGGACAAATACTTGGCATCTCAAATCTAAAATGCTTTGCAAAAGACAGATAAGATGAAGATTAAAATTCATTAAAAATGACCCTAAGTATTTTGTTTAAATACCATACTCCTTTACGAACTTTTTCAGAAGATAAGCAACCAGCTTTTTCTAATTCCTTTAAATAATTCTCCACTGTTTTTACGTTCCTAAATTTGCGTCAATCAAAACTTATCTTCTTGTATAGGTCAATTAGAAAAGAATCTCTATCCACTCCTTTGAGTAGGTTTTAGGAAGTTTTCCCTTCATCTCCTCTGCAATTTGATTCATTAGTTCGTTAGTATTGCTCTCATTTTTAATCCCTTAATAGAGGCGTGATCTGCCATTTATAGAATGTATATAATCCACGATTCCCATCCCTCGTTTTGAATAACTGCACTCAGTTTTTTATCCTAATTATTTTTTTACGCTATGGTGTATTTTCTGCGATATAAAACTGGTAGTTGCAACAAGCCTGTCATTTTAAGGTGATTTATTCTTATACATTTGGATGAACATATGTTTTTTACGCTGACCCAAAGTACGTGGGTTGACTTTAACAGATCCTACCCGCATTGTTCAAACCTAAGTAGAAACCCGATTAGTCTACCGGCCTTATCGATAAAGTCTTCCGTTTAGAAATCAAACCTCGTTTATAAACTGTTTCAACTTGCCTCGTTTACTCCGATCAAGAAACTCGTGTCTCGTATAAATAAGAGTTAAACCAGGTTCCAGATATCCATCCATAGCCTTTTGAATCTTTTTTTTCAGAGACTGCTCCATATCACTTTTACTCACATATTGAATTTCAAAAGAAGCCGATTCTCTTTGAATGACTATAAATTCTAAAATATCTAAATCTTCTTTGATGATGGCTTTAGTAACATAATAAAAGGTCAATCCTGGAACTACTTTACCACTCGGCAATCGAGCCATATCACTCGTACGTCCTTGCAGGACTTTCAAAACCCTAGTTCCGTTTTCTAAGGTTTGTAAACTTCCTAAATCGCCTATTTCATAACGTACCATAGGATGCGCTTTATTGTAAAGATCTGTCACTAGGATGCTCCCTATTGCTCCGTCAGGAACCGGTTGATTCTCTTCATCAACAACTTCTACATATAGATTTTGCTGATTGATTTCAAAATCTCCTTGAGCATTTTGCATTGCAATCAACCCTACTTCGCTTGCTCCATATTCATTAATTACTGGAATCCCTAGCCATTCTTCCAGCAGCAATCTATCGTCTGGAAAAAGCATTTCGCTGGTTGTAATGACCATTTTTAGTGTTGGGCAAATACTTTTTAGAACTCTGTTTTTGATTTGACAGTATCTTGCCAGTAAAACAATACTGCTCGTATACCCATTGATATATTCAAATTTATCCTTTGAAAACCGCTCCACAAAACTTTCTAAAATGGCATCATTCATATTAAAAATAGGAAACCGCTTGCGGTAGCTTACAAAATCTTTGACGAGCTCTAGATACCTTTCCTTTCCACGTAACGGAATGCCATAAAAACGAGCTTGTAACGAGCTGTTTAAATTAATTCCGTGTTGCTTATAGGCCTCATAAAATACTGCCCAAGTCATGGCGTGTGCATATTTATCTTTTCCATAAGTCAATGGATGTCCACTAGAACCGCTGGTTTTTCCCTTAAAGATGTTCTTTGTAGTATAGCCTGTACTCAAGCGTTCTTGAAGTGGTTGCTGCAAATTACGCTTTGTTAAAATGGGTAGATTTTCCCAAGAAACAGTTTTATCACTGACTAGACTACTGTAAAAATGATTGTTAGTTAAGTGGTGTTTTAGGATCGCTTCTTTGCGGTTTTTAATATCAATAGCAGTCGTATTTGAGATAGATTGAAACTCTTTACGAGCTTTGTCAATTTCAAAACCTTGAAGTTTAAGTGTTTTATGGAAGAGTTGGAGAGGCATTGAAAATTAATTTTCGCGACTATTATTCAAATCACTAGCTCCATGAGGAACGTGGACTATAAATACAGTGTGATTAGAGGCAATCTCATAAATAATTCGATAATTACCTTCTACTAGCTCATGCTTAGTAGATCTCTTAGAATCTCTTAAATATTTTCTAAGTAATGAATTAATTTCAAATTTTTCTAATGTGGCAATGACTTTTTCTAATTCTCGTAATGCGTTAAAATTAGAATCTCGAGATATAAAATCGTAAGTATCATCTAGGCCTAATAAAGCAGAATCTTCCCAAACTACTTTGCCCAACTCCGCACTATTTTAACTACTTCTTTCTGTCGTGTTGTAATTCCGTCCCAAGCAGGTTCAGATCTTCTGTATAATTCTGCATTGAAAAGCAACTCGTTAAAAAGAGTGTCTAATTGATTTGCATCAACTTCATTAGGTAATCCGTTTACCTTTTTAATTATGGTTTCCTTTTTTAACATGGTTGAAATTTAATCCAATCTACAAAATAAAATTTTATTTCTTTATTAGATTTCATACGTTACAGTCCAAGACTTTATTACTACTTTCATTTCTGGGCTGGTGTGAACTTTTCCATTTTTAGATTGTTTACGAGCTTTTTCTATCCTTTCAATAAGTATAATTCTTCGAGAAAATCATCTAATTCAAATTTATCGGGCAACTCATTTACATTTTCGAGTGTTTTTTCCCTTGTTAACATCGCTCCTATTTTTAATACAAGTTACAACATAACACCAATTCGTTAACCTCAATGCTGCTCATTAATAACTAAGCAAATTTTAATAACTTGTCTTTTACATTTAAAATAATTGAGTTAGTCATTTAATTTCCCTGTGTTAATCCTTTTAAAACAAGTAATATGCAGCAAATTAAAGGACAAGATATACTAAACTTTATAAACGAACTACCTAATGATAATGCCAGTAAGGCTTATTTAGCAAAATAAAATGGCAGTATGGTTTTACTTGCAGTAAATGTGGACACACAAAAGGCTGTGAAAAATCAGGTTATAATTATCACTGCTGTGCATGTCATCATGTAGAAAGTGCGACAGCAAATACATGGTTTCACAAGGTCAAATTTGGTCTTCAAAAAGCTTTTTGTGTTGCTTTTGAGATGAGTACCAGTATAAAAGTATTTTGAATATTCAAATGGGAAAACGTTTTAGCATTCGACAAGGTACAGCTTGGTGTTTTATGCAGAAAGTACGTAAGTCAATGAAAAGTAGTCAGAAATATCCATTAGAAACATTGATTTATATTGACGAATTTACAGTTGGAGGAAAAGAAGAAGGCAATAACAGCAGTGGAATTGACTGATAACTGTAAAGTGAAAAGAGTTTACATAAAGTCTATTGGTGACTATTCTACAAAATGGTTAACCCCAATATTTGAAGAACATATGAATACTTCTGCCAAAATAATAACGGATAAATGGAGAGGATATGAACTCTTAAAGGAAAATTGCGACATTGAACAGATATACAGTAACAATGGTGCTAATTTTAAACAGCTTCACATTATAATTATACAGATTAGGTATTGGCTCAGAGCAATACCAACTCATGTAAGTAAATGGCCTATTCAAGCATATGTTGATGAGTTTTGCTTTAGAGTACATCGTTCCCAATTTAAGAACAGTATCTTTCATAAAACAATTACTAGAATGGTAAAGGCAAAACCACTATATCAAAATCAAATTAAACAGAAGCTAATCGCATAACACAATAAAATAATTCTAGATTATAGTTAAATGTCATTCATACTGAGTGCTATATCAAATAGTTATAACCTATATTGGTGTTTCGGTCGTATTCTTAAAATAAAACCCTGTCTTAAAATATTTTACTATGAATAAAACTATCCTCTTTGCTCTTCTTTTATTTTCCTCAACCCTCGTTGCTCAGTCGTGGGTAGCATTGAGTGCTCCTCCTTTTGGAAAACACCATCCTATTTCTTTTTCTTTAAATGGCAAGGGATATGCTGTTACTGGCACAAGTTTAAACAATCAATTTACAAATGATGTTTATGAGTACGATCCTACTAATGATACTTGGACCACACTATCTAATTTCCCAGGATTAGCGCGTAGTTTTGGAATAGGTACTGTTGCAAATGGAAAAGCATACTTAGGCTTTGGCGCAAACAGCACACAGTATCTAAACGATTTTTGGAGTTTTGATGCAACGACTAATGCCTGGACGCAACTAGCCAGTTGTACTTGTGCAGGAAGAAGACATCCAGCAATGATTTCAGATGGGAATCGTATTTATATTGGTTTTGGAGATAATAATGTTTCAGGAAATTTAAATGATTGGTGGATGTATGACATTGCTACAAATACATGGGCTAGCATAAGTAACGTTCCTGGACCAGATAGACATCATCCATTTATGTTTAATGCGGGTGGAGAACTTTTTGCAGGCCTTGGTCATGGTTTCAATGGTAGTTTTGGTGTTGTTTATGACGATTGGTACCGATTAAATACGACAACAAATACTTGGGTCGCAATGAGCGATTTTCCCGGCGAGGCTAGAGTAGCGGGAACACAATTTGGTCTCAACGGCTATGGCTTTGTTTTAAGTGGTGATGGTGATAATCATAACTTCATGAACACAGGAGAAATGTGGCAATATGATCCTAACGCAGACACTTGGTTAGAATTAACGCCACATCCTGGTAGAAGTAGATGGGCTCCAGGTAGCTTTATAATTGGTACCGATATTTACTTTTTTACAGGACTCGATCGTTTTAACAGCACTTACCCTGCAGACTTATGGAAATTTGATTTATCAAGTGCAACTGCAAGTATGGAAGACGAAGATTCAAATTTTGAAAACACTTATGTTTATCCCAATCCAGCAAACGGTTCTATATCATGGAAAAATGACCCTAGCATTACTGACGTTAGAGTTTATAATTCTTTAGGTCAATTGCTTATGACCCCTATTGCAGAAGAAAAAAGGATGAATACTAGTAACTTAGAAGATGGATTTTATTTATTTCAGTTTTATTCTAACTCTAAACTTGTAAAAACTTCTAAAGCAATTATACAGCATAAATGATTAAAATAAAGTCTTGAATTCCTAAATATTAAAAGGTAACAATCTCTGTATTTGGATTATTTAATTTATCTATTGTGCTGTTACTTAACTTAAAAGTAACCCTTACACCGCTCCTAATAGGAGCAAAATGTGGAGATCAACTTATGGAACAATATTTAATCGACTTGTTTTTTGCCAATCTACTACATCCATAAAATTGGATACATTTTTCTTCCTCTAAAGAGATTTGTTATTAAAGTAAATCGGTAAATACTTTTACTAATTTATGATGCGGTAATACGATATACTGAAGGTATGTAAAACCCTTAGGAGTTTGATCATGCCTATCGCATAGATTTCATACTAACTGACTTTAGCTTTACATTTCTCAATGATTGACATAAATGCAACATATCTTCTTTAAACTAATTTGATTCTTAAGAAAACCATCACACCAAATGCATATTTTTGCAATCCATAAACACAACCTTATGAATGTTCTCATTTTAGGAAGCGGTGGCCGCGAGCACGCTTTTGCTTACTCCGTTATTAAAAGTGCGCTTCTTACCAAGTTATTTGTCGCTCCAGGAAATGCTGGAACACATGAAATAGCCACCAACGTAGATTTAGGGATCACAGATTTTCCTGCGATAAAAATTTTCGTCCTTGAAAATAATATTTCTATGGTGATAGTAGGTCCAGAAGCACCACTTGTAGAAGGTATTTACGACTACTTCCAGACAGAAGAATTGAAACATGTTAACGTCATAGGCCCATCAAAACAAGGAGCTGTTTTAGAAGGCTCCAAAGAGTTTGCTAAGGAGTTTATGAAACGCAATAAAGTTCCTACTGCAGCTTATAAAAGTTTTACTAAAGAGGCTCTACTAGAAGGAATGGCTTTTATTGACAGCTTAAAACCACCTTACGTTCTCAAAGCAGATGGACTTGCTGGTGGAAAAGGTGTTCTTATCATAGAACATGCTGATGAGGCAAAAGATTCTCTCGAGGAAATGCTCATTGGTGGCAAATTTGGCGCAGCATCCAACAAAGTCGTGATAGAAGAGTTTCTCGATGGTATTGAAATGAGCGTTTTTGTATTGACAGATGGGAAGTCTTATAAAATCATGCCAAATGCAAAGGACTACAAACGCATAGGAGAAGGCGATACTGGTTTAAATACGGGCGGCATGGGTGCTATTTCTCCTGTTCCTTTTGTAGACGATGTATTAATGCAAAAGATAGAAGCTCGGATTATAAAACCTACCATTGAAGGTTTTGCAAAGGAGAACATTATTTACAAAGGCTTTGTATTTATCGGTCTCATGATTGTAAATGGAGACCCTGAAGTGATTGAATATAACGTAAGAATGGGCGATCCTGAGACTGAAGTAGTCTTGCCCCGTATTTCTAGTGACTTTCTAGCTCATCTGCACGCTTTCGCGAAAGCGGAACTACACAAAGAAATTCTCTCCATAGATCCCAGAAGCGCAACAACAGTAATGTGCGTGGCAGGTGGCTATCCAGAGGGCTACAAAAAGGGAATGGAAATAACAGGAATAGAGAAAATAGAAGACAGCATCGCTTTTCACGCGGGAACAGCCCTAAAAGAAGGTCGTATAGTAAGTAACGGTGGACGTGTCATCGCTATTACTAGCTACGGTGAAAATTTTAAACAAGCACTTAAAAGTACCTATCTCAACATAGAAAAGTTGCACTTTGATACGGTTTATTATCGCAAGGATATAGGCTTTGACCTGTAAGAAAAAATCTGTTATTTTAAGAAAGAATGACCGGTCTGAGTCTTGTCCTCATCCTTATCATATTCCTTAAGTTTCAACATCCAATAGACAAAAGCAACAATTAAAATGATGATAAACATCCAGCTGACGCCATTTGCAACAAACCAGTTATCTTTTTGTAACTCTGCAAGAGCGTCAAAAGGAATTAATATAATTTCAAATAAGCTTACTATTGCGTCTAATAAAGTTTCCATTTCTGTAAATTGCTCGTTATAGCTGCAAAAATAGTTAAAAAACCCATGCTTTCCAGTTTTTTTAATAACAGTAAACCTATTCATTATATCATCACTTTTATGATGGTTGCGTTTATAATGGGGTGTTTAGTAATCACGGACCCCTATTTGGGCTGGGGTTTTATTTGGATTCCTTTCCTAACTTTAATCTCAATAGGTATTTTTCAGTTTCTTACACTTAGAAATAATCTTACTCAAAGCAATTCCTATTCCCTATGGATCTATAGCTGTTTGCTTCTAATAGCAGCCTTATATGCTACTGATGTGACTATTTTTATCGCTTACTTATTTTGTCTTTTAGCCTTGAGAAGGTTGCTCAATATGCGCAATGGTCAGGGAATAGTTAAAAAAATATTTGATGCCTCACTTTGGATAGCTATTGCTACTCTGTTCTATTCTTGGTGTTCCCTGTTTTTTATTGTTATCTTTTTAAGTATCGTTGTCTATAATATTAAAAACGTAAAATACTGGACCATCCCATTTATCGCAATTAGTTGCGTTGCTTTACTCACCTTTACTGTGGATCAGCTTTTAGAAACGATGTATCTCTTCCCAGTTTATGACGGATTTGATTATAGTTTCGATTATTTACATACAAAATGGTCGGTACCAACTATAGTTTCCATTTTGCTTAGTTGTATAGCTTTTCTCTTTTCCATGGCTATTTTATTTGCTTTTCCTAACATCTCTTTAAGTGCCCGATCGAGGTTCTCCGTATTGGGTTTTTCCGGTTTGTGCAGTATTGTTATCTGTGCCTTATGCGGTTCCGTGTTTTTCTTATTACCTGTACTGGCAATATTTCTAGCGCGTTTCCTACAAGAAACCAATGATAAGATCTTTAAGGAAAGTCTGTTATGGTTGCCGTTTATTACGATGCTCATTCTATTTTTTATAAGATAATAGAGCGCTCGTAAATCTTTATATTTGCATTTTAAAATTCTACTTATGTTTTCAAATAAAGCCAATAAAATTTTTCAAACTGTCATCGATACATACCACGTTTTAAATACGGTAGATCAGAATTTTGAAAACCCTTACGATCGCAACTCACATCTTATCGAGCATTTATTATATCGCAAATGCTGGATTGATACGGTACAATGGCATTATGAAGACATTATTAGGGATCCACAAATTGATCCTGTTGCAGCACTGACTTTGAAACGTAAAATCGATGCCAGTAATCAGGAACGAACAGATATGGTAGAATATATAGATGGTTACTTTCTAGATCAAAATAACGATGTGAGTATTAAAGATAACGCTACTATAAATACAGAAAGCCCTGCATGGGCTATAGACCGCATGTCCATTCTCGGCTTGAAAGTCTATCACATGAATGAAGAAACTACTCGCACAGATGCTTCTCAAGATCACATCAATGCCTGTCATAAAAAACTGGACACTCTTCTAGAACAGCGTATTGACTTAACAATTGCTCTTGACCAGTTGTTAGAAGATATTTCTAAAGGAAATAAGTACATGAAAGTCTATAAGCAAATGAAAATGTATAATGATGACGAGCTTAATCCGGTACTCAGAGCTTTAAAATAACATGCCACTACCTCAACGCATACTCGTCATTAGACTAAGCGCTATGGGCGATATTGCCATGTGCGTTCCTGTTTTACTTGCATTAAAAAGAGAGTACCCAAATGTTGAGGTAGTTGCGCTTTCAAAGAAAAAATTCCGCTCTATCTTAGAGCGTATTTCTGGAATAACTTTTATAGAAGCCGATGTTGATGGCGTTCATAAAGGGATTTCTGGTCTTTTAGTACTTTCAAAAGAAATAAAAGCGCTAAAAATCGATGCTGTAGCAGACTTTCACAACCTGCTGCGCAGTAAAATTTTACGCGCTTTTTTAAAAGGAATTCCTAAAGCAAAAATCGATAAAGGTCGAACCGACAAAAAGAAACTGGTCAACGACCCAAACTTTTTCCAGCCCTTAAAACACAGTACAGAACGCTATGCAGATGTGCTTAGAAAATTAGGTTTTAAAATTGAATTAAAAGGAAATGAGTTTTTGTCAAACAAGATCATTTTGCCTGACCTGCAGGATCAAATAGGTGAAAAAAATTCAAAATGGGTAGGTTTTGCTCCATTTGCTGCTCATAAAACCAAAGCGCTTACGGTAAACAAAGCAAAGGAACTCGTACAAGCAATTGCTGAAGATAAGCAAACGACCATCCTGCTTTTCGGTGGTGGAAAGAAAGAGCAAAAGCAATTACAAATAGTTGCTGGAACGACTACCAACGTGATCAATATCACGGGGCTGACCACATTTGAAAATGAATTAAGTATATTGTCTAATCTAGATGCAATGATCGCTATGGATAGCGGTAATGGACACCTTGCAGCGTTATACGGTGTCCCTGTCATTACTTTATGGGGGAACACACATCCTTATGCTGGTTTTGCACCTTATGCACAACCACAAGAAAACCAACTCACAGCAAATCGCGAGCAATTTCCATTACTGCCAACCTCTATTTTTGGCGATAAAATAGTAGCTGGTTATGAAAATGTGACTGATACTATTGAAATAAAGGCTGTTATAAAAAGGTTGAAAGTTGTTTTGGATTCTTAGAACTCCACAAACTTTGAGAAAGTTTCTAAGCAGTTATGTTATGCAGTGGAATAATTATTTATAGTTAAAAAACACCTAGCCAAACTAGCTGTTTTAGGAAAAACTATCTTTACTCTGACGAACCGAATACTTTTACCTATTCTTACACCGTAAAATCTAAGATAATTAAATATTTCTCATACCACCATTTCCCATCAGATGAAAGCGCTGTGCTTAGCTTGTTGAAGTAGGAAATAAGTTGTTCAGCTTTGCTGAAAACCAAAAGGGTTTGACACGAAGATAGTTTTATCTAGAGACTCAAATTCAACCTCTTCAACTCCTCAACAAACTCCTCTCTTTCTTGAATAATGAAACGGTAGTCTTTATCTGTTGTACTTAAAGTTATCTCATTATTTAAAAGGTTGAATATTCGGTTTTTCACCTCAAAACCTGTTATGTCTTCCATAAAAACAACCGTTTCTCCTCTTTGAATATTTACTTTATGAGACTTGAAGAGGATACTTTTATCAGTTAAAGCGATTTTCCCTCCTACGCCTTCTTTACCTCTAAATAGGTTAGCTCCGTACTCTTTTATTAAAGTCTCGTTTTCTGGTATGGAAATGGTAATTTTTTTGAAAGAGTAACGTGCAAATAACACCAAAGTAGTGGCAAACAATGGTCC
>NZ_JBLIGN010000067.1:0-13694 GCF_047636915.1 Nonlabens sp.
CTAAAGAAAAACCTCAACAAGGAAAAGTTGTTGCGGTAGGGAAAGGAAACAAAGATCACGATATGACCGTAAAAGTGGGTGACACTGTTCTTTATGGAAAATATAGTGGTACAGAATTAAAGTTAGATGGCAGCGATTATTTGATCATACGTGAGGAAGATATTCTTGCAATCATCTAGTGTTTAAAGGTGAAGCTTTAGTGAAAGCAAAATAAAAAAACTGAGTACTAGTAATTACAATTTTTGTGAAAACAAAAATAAAAATAAAAACAAAATGGCAAAAGAAATAAAATTTGATATAGCTGCGAGAGACGGAATCAAACGTGGTGTTGATGCACTCGCAAATGCAGTAAAAGTAACTTTAGGGCCTAAGGGTCGTAATGTAATCATTGGTAAATCTTTCGGTGCTCCAGTAGTAACTAAAGATGGTGTTAGTGTTGCAAAAGAAATTGAGCTTTCTGATGAGTTAGAAAATATGGGCGCTCAAATGGTAAAAGAAGTGGCTTCAAGAACTAATGATCTTGCAGGTGATGGAACTACTACGGCGACGGTACTTGCTCAAGCAATCGTAAAAGAAGGCTTGAAGAACGTCGCTGCTGGTGCAAACCCTATGGACTTAAAACGAGGTATCGACAAAGCTGTTGAAGCCATCGTAAAAGATCTTGAAAAGCAAGCAAAAAAAGTAGGCGATTCTAGTGAAATGATCAAGCAAGTTGCTTCTATATCTTCTAACAATGACGAAGTAGTGGGTGATCTAATTGCTAAGGCCTTTGAAAAAGTAGGTAAGGAAGGGGTTATTACGGTAGAAGAAGCTAAAGGAACAGAAACTTATGTAGACGTTGTAGAAGGAATGCAGTTCGACCGTGGATATTTATCTCCATACTTCGTGACAAATTCTGAAAAAATGACAACTGAGTTAGAGAATCCATACATCTTGTTATTTGACAAGAAGATCTCTACCATGAAAGAATTGATGCCCATACTTGAACCAATTGCTCAAACAGGAAAACCTCTTCTTATCATTGCAGAAGATGTAGACGGTGAGGCGCTTGCCACTCTAGTCGTAAATAAATTAAGAGGATCGTTAAAAATAGCTGCTGTTAAAGCTCCAGGTTTTGGAGACCGTAGAAAAGCAATGCTTGAAGACATCGCTATTTTAACAGGTGGTACCGTGATTAGTGAAGAAAGAGGATTTACTCTTGAGAACACGACCTTGGAAATGTTAGGTACCTGTGAAAAAGTTGATATCAATAAGGACAACACGACCTTAGTAAATGGAAGCGGTAAAGCTGCAGATATCAAATCTCGTGTGGCACAGATCAAATCACAAATAGAGAACACAACTTCTGACTACGATAAAGAAAAACTTCAAGAACGCCTTGCAAAACTTGCAGGTGGTGTTGCTGTACTTTATGTGGGTGCAGCGAGTGAAGTAGAAATGAAAGAGAAGAAAGACCGCGTAGATGACGCTCTTAACGCAACTCGTGCAGCTGTAGAGGAAGGAATTGTCGCTGGTGGTGGTGTTGCTCTTGTACGTGCAAAATCCGTTCTTTCTAAAGTAAAAGCAAATAATGCTGACGAGGAAACCGGAATATCAATTATAGCTCGCGCTGTTGAATCACCATTGAGAACTATCGTAGAAAATGCGGGTGGTGAAGGAAGTGTAGTCGTTTCTAAAGTCTTGGAATCAACAGGTAATCACGGCTATGATGCTAAAAACGATAAGTATGTAGACATGCTTAAAGAAGGAATCATCGACCCTAAAAAAGTAACGCGCATCGCATTAGAAAACGCAGCTTCTGTTGCTGGAATGATTCTTACGACAGAGTGTGCTCTTATAGAAATTAAGGAAGATAACGCTGGTGGCGGTGGCATGCCAGGTGGTGGTATGGGTGGAATGATGTAGATCGCAGAATTATCACTTATATTTTAAATCAAGCCATCTCATAAGAGATGGCTTTTTTTTTATAGTTTAGTTTCTTAAAGTTTGTTTTTATTATAATACAATACAGCAAAAACCCTTGCCTATAAAAATTCCACCGCAGGGGTATCTAAGCTTTCTGTTTCTGTTTCTCTTTTTGATAAGCTGTAAAAAAGATATAGGAATCCCGCAAAATTACCTGTGTCAAATGGTACAACTGCAAGCAGGATTCCTACAGAAAAAACTACAATAGCTGTTGCATATACTACTCTAAAAACAAAAGATAAAGCTCAAAATAGCCCTGTAAACGAAGATTTAGAGGACATCAAATGATTCTCCAATTCTGACAATTCTCATCCGATAGGAAAATTTCAGAAACTTGCAAAAAATATGGCGGTACAAAAAATTGACCCTTCCAAGGAAAGTTTTATTAAATCGTTAAAAACAGCTATTAATTTCAACCATATATTTACAACTGTAGAAACACATACCGTTATAAAAATAGAAGACCTTACAAATTGTCAACTTTCAAAATATTGGGCAACTTGAGTTCCTTATGCTACCGGATATATCTAAAAGGTTATACCAACAACATTACAGCAGGCCCTACCATCAACAGCGCACTCTGTATTTATTTAACTAGATTCTTATTCTATTTTTATCCTACAGGAAAAGCTCTCACGAGATAGCTTTTTTTATTTCTGCTTTCGCGAAAGCGAAATTTCCACTTATTTAATTCAATTATTTAAGAATTCATTTGTCGTGTTAACGCCTTGTTAAGAAATAATGAATTTTATCATAATATATTTAGGCATCAATTAAAAACAAAATCCATGCGTATAATTAAAATGTTGATGATCCTGCTTCTTGCCGTATCGGTCACCACTAGCTGTTCGATTTTTCAAGGAAAAAAGAAAGCTTCAACAGGCGAAAATGCCTCGTCCAAAAAACCTAAAAAAGGGGATATCCAACCTTATGGGAAAGTCATTACTAAAGAGGCCAAAAGTGATGAAGGTTTATTTACCGTTCATCAAGTAGAAGACAAATGGTTTTATGAAATTCCAGACAGTCTTTTTGAAAGAGAGATGTTAATGGTTACCCGTATTGCAAAAACCGCGTCAGGCCTAGGCTTCGGTGGTGGAAAGCAAAACACACAAACGCTAAGATGGCAAAAAAATAACAAAAATGTACTTCTTAGAGTCGTATCACATCAAGTAGTGGCTGCAGACTCTTTACCTGTAAGTATTGCCGTAGAAAACTCAAATTTTGAACCTATTCTTTATTCTTTTCCTGTAAAAGCGATCAAAAAAGACAGCGTTACTAATAATACCGTTATCGATGTTACTGACTTTTTTACGAAAGATGTAAAAGCCATAGGTTTTCCACAAAGGGCTAGAAGCAGGTATAAAATAAGCAGACTAGACGATGATAGATCTTATATAGACACGCTGCGCTCTTACCCTCAAAACATCGAGTCCAGACATGTAAAGACTTATTTTTCAAGTGAACCACCTTCTAACAGCAGTGTTCAATCTATATCTTTAGAAATGAGCAACTCCATGATTCTTTTACCTAAAGTACCCATGAAGCGTCGTTACTTTGACCAGCGTGTAGGATGGTTTGCTAGAGGTCAACAAGATTATGGCTTAAATGACCAAAAAACAAAGACGGTTACTTATTTAGACCGCTGGAGACTAGAAGTAAAAGAGGAAGACATTGAAAAATATAAAGCTGGCGAACTTGTAATCCCTAAAAAGCAAATCGTTTATTACATAGATCCTGCTACTCCAATGCAATGGAGAAAATATATCAAACTAGGTATTGAAGACTGGCAAATTGCCTTTGAAGCAGCTGGTTTTAAACAAGCCATCATTGCAAAAGATGCCCCTACTCCAGAAGAAGATCCAGAATGGAGTCCGGAGGATGTTCGTTATTCTACGGTAAGGTACCTCGCTTCCCCCATCCCTAACGCAAATGGACCTCATGTAAGTGACCCAAGATCTGGAGAAATTCTAGAAAGTGACATCAACTGGTATCACAATGTAATGACTTTACTACACAACTGGTTCTTTATTCAAACGGCAGCTATTAATCCAGATGCGCGTATGAACAACTTTGATGATGAAGTGATGGGACGTCTGATACGTTTTGTTAGTTCCCATGAAGTAGGACATACTTTAGGACTGCCTCATAATATGGGAAGTTCTATCGCTTATCCTGTTGAGAAATTAAGAGATCCTGCTTTTACTAAAGAATTTGGCACAGCACCTTCTATCATGGATTATGCTCGTTTTAATTATATAGCACAACCAGAAGATGGTGATGTAGCTTTAATGCCGGAGGTAGGACCTTATGATAAATACTCTATCGCTTGGGGTTACAAGCCTATTTTAGAAAAAACAGCTAAAGAAGAAAAGGAAACCCTAGACGCTTGGATTCTTGAAAAAGCAGGAGATCCTGTTTATAGGTTTGGTCGTCAGCAATTTGGAGTAATAGACCATACGTCTCAAACAGAAGACTTGGGAGATGACTCTATGCTAGCCAGTGAATATGGCATCAAAAACTTAAAGCGTATCGTTCCTAATTTAGGAAAATGGACCGGTGAAGAAGGAGAAAACTTTGACGAATTAGAAAACATGTACGGGCAACTAGTAGGACAGTTCAATCGTTACATGGGTCATGTGTCAGGAAATATAGGCGGAGTTAAAGAAACATACAAAGCTTATGGTCAAGAAGGTGCTGTTTATGAGCATGCTTCTAAAGATAAGCAGCAACGTGCAATGGCTTTCTTACAGACACAATTATTTGACACACCAGAATGGTTGATCGATCAAAACATCTTCAATAAGATAGAATCTGCTGGCGGAATAGAAAGAGTGCGCAGCATGCAGGTGAGAACCCTAAACAATATTCTCGACTTTGGCCGTATGGCGCGTCTTATGGAAAATGAGGAAGTAAACGGAAGCGACGCTTACGGATTACTAGCCATGATGACAGAATTGAGAAAAGGACTTTTCAAAGAGCTTCCAAGAGGTCAGACCATAGATCGCTACCGTCGCAATCTTCAGAGAGCTTATGTAGAGAGACTGGAATTTATAATGACTAATGATGCTCCAAGTGGCCGTTTTGGCGGTACAAGTATTGATGTGGAACAAAGTGACATCAGACCTATTGTACGTGCTGAGTTAGAAAGCCTTAAAAGAGATGCCGCTCGTGCCACTAGTCGCACAAGTGATAGACTTTCAAAAATACACTTACAGGATCTGACAGAAAGAATCGATATGATTCTTGACCCTAAATAAAAAGATCCTTTTAAAAAACTCAAAAGCCGATTCCTTATTTGAATCGGCTTTTTTATTGGTATACATCTAAATGATTAATTTATGACGCTAAATTTGCATCTATATAATGGTCCCTATGGAGCTACAACTCATTATTCAGTCTTTCAGATTGAGTTGTAATGTGACCTAATTATTATCCAGTAGGTATTTTTTATCCTATTTTAAATAAACAAAATTCCCCTACTTTTTAATCATAGAATTTATGCTATCTCCATATTTAATCAACCCAATTTCTGTAATTACCTTTTCCATAGTCTCAAAATCCTCATCCGACATATATAGACATAAAGTATAAAGTTAGTAAAAGTATAGAACCGTTTATGTATTAAAATCTTGAAGTTCTATTCGTCATTAATCACTTCGCCTTTCTCTTTGGCAAACAGTTCTAACAGATCAAAATAATTCAAATGATCAAAGCATCATTAACGTTACTCCATTCATAAAGACCTTTATTCAAGGCAAATAAGTGGCTATCAGAACAACTAAATAATGATTTTCATACAGTTCCCAATAAGATACTTTTCTGTTTAATATTGATTTAATGTAGCTGGGGTTAATCAAATAATCAGCCTCATTCATTTTTAAAATTATATCATTCTTTACATTAAAAAACTTGACCTTTTTTGAAAAATATTAGCATTTATAATTGCCCGATGTAGATTTTCATCAGGATTTTTGGTGATTTCAACTAAAACTTATGACATTTAATGGCTTGAGTATTATTTTCACTTTTGTATATAATTCGTATTGCTCTAGAGGTATTAAAATATTGCTCTACCTCGATCCAATTTATTTGTTCCAAAATATCTCTTTGACTATTTTTTTAAGTGCAGAATAATAGTAATAAGCATGTTATGATTAGTGCTTTTTTTATTTTAATACGTCTTTAAATAATTGTTCTTTGCTTTGAGCCTACTTTATATAAAAAATACCCCCAGAATCAGGAACTGAATACGTTCTTGAAAATCGTTTGAAATCAATCAGAACTCTTCGTGTTATACATAAAATAAAAACTAGGTACTAAAATAAATAACAAGATAGGATGAATTAAAAACCTCCTGACATAAAACAAACACATCTTCACCCATTGATAATCAAATGAAGCCAAAACAAAAAAGGAGCCGAATAGAATAACGAACGCCAATAAATAAACCCATAATGTCGCTTTAACAAACTCGCTGCTTTTATACAAAAACCAAATAATGACTGCCGTAAACAAAAGGTTTATTCCATAACGGAAACAGGTAGAGATGATATAGAGAAACGCATCAAATTTGGGCAAGGACAAAAGTTGAAAGTCAGATTTAAAATAGTCTATAAAAGGATCGTAAAACAAGTGTTTTTCAAAAATGCGAACACACAACAAAGCTACCAATGATATCATGATAAAAAATATAGATGTGATTTTATGCAACTGCTTCGCGTTTTATATTTCTTATCCAGTAGATCCATAATAGAACGACCGATCCATAAATGATGCTTGGGAAAATGACCTCATGAGAAAAATGGGCATACGACTTATAGTCCTTATAGATAATTCCTAGAATGACTAATCTTATTATGTTCACCAGATATATAAATGCGATCCCTGATATTAAAAAGGATAGTGTTTTTTTCCATCCTCTGGCAAATGCAATAACAAATGACATAAACAATATCATGACACTTACCGCATTACAGCCTTCAATAATACGGTATACTTTCTGTTCATCCATATACATAATGACAGATGGATGCTCTGGAGAGTTTAAGGTTTGAGCATCGTATCCTATAACCTGAAACAATTCTTGAGTATGATAACTTATTTGTGCTGTTATAGGGTCTGGATATAATTGATCTCCCCATTCTACCCCTAAGAAAAGATAATACCCAACAGAAAAAATAATGTATAGCAATGAAAAGGTAGCTACAAATTTAAAAACTGGATAATATGCTTTTAATACTTTCAAGGACTCACATTTTAAACAAAGTTAGCCATTAAAACAAAACCATGAACTAGCTTTGACCTCTTATTCCTTTCCAATGAAAATAGAAGCATTAAAACCGCAAATTCTAGAAATTATCAACCAGCCAAATCTCATAATTAGAGAAAAAATGCAGGCCGTTTGTGATGTCCTTCAATCAAATGTATCCACGTATGACTGGGTAGGATTTTATATGGCTCATGAAACAGCGCCTACTTTACATTTATGGAACCAAGCTGGTGAGCCTACAGATCATACTGTAATTCCTTTTGGTAAAGGAATCTGTGGTCAGGTAGCTGTATCCAACTCTAATTTTGTGGTAGATGATGTACAGGCACAAGATAATTACATCGCTTGTAGCATCCATGTGAAGAGTGAGATTGTTATTCCTATGTTTAAACAAGGCAAGAATATAGGTCAGATAGATATAGACAGCAATACTGCAAATGCTTTTAACGCAAAAGACGAGCGTTTTCTGGAGTGGATCAACCAACTTATTGCGGCACATTTATAGGTCGACGATATACTAACTTTGCAAAACATTCCTTTTATTCTATGGTAGCGTATTTATTCACTGAACTGCCCGAATGAATAACTTCCTTTACTTTGATTCAGGATTAGGTGCTATGGTGCTCAGGCAACTGTTGCTGGACAGCAAACGAGATGCTCGTCATTTATTTGATGATTATACGGTTTCCGCTTTCGCGAAAGCGTTCCAGAAGAATTTAAATTGATAAAATCAAAGAAGATAGAAGGAACTGAGCGCATGTTATTTCTTTTTGAAAGACAGGAAAGATAAAATCACAAAACATCTGTCTGATGAATAGCACTACTGGTGGACCGTTAGCATCATCCTTAGTAGTTACTCTATCATTTATTTATCTCTGAAAATTATACGCTAGTCAATTCATGGGAACCACTGACTTGTTTTATCACTTTTTTTGTTCTCTTCCCTACTCTTTTATTCTCATGTTAGGTGACTCATTTTAAAAAACTGTCTGAAAGAAGGAGCCAGTTGTACTGGTCATTTCTTTGGGACAACTTTTCCATTATCTTCTCACTTTCTATTTACATGGGATGGAGATGCAAAGGACTGATTCTATTTGGATTACTTGGAATTTTTAGCTCTTTTTTTATGGTAAGGCATTATACAGAACTGTTTTTTATGGAGCATTATGTGCCGTTGCATCATGCCAATTACTATTTTTTATAAGTACCGCAGAAACTTCAAGTAAAGACTGGATACAACCTATGCACTTTGAATCTCAAGTAATTTAAAAAAACCAATATCTATATGATACACCCAGATAGATACGTAGGAAAAAAGGCAGTAAATAAGGACATCTAGCAACTGAATAGCGAAGTCTTTTATAAGACTATGCAAGAATTAAGCTTTGAATTTAACCCTACTTTTAGAAGTAATTATCCAACAACCCTTCCCTCCAACAGTACCTTGTTTACAGCACAACACCTTTACCTGCAATATGAAGAAATGAATAATGAACTCCTACAGGCTAGAGACCTGATTTTAGATGACCATCCTGTTTTGCAAACTTTTAAAAATAATGGGTATGAAACAAATTTAATATTAGAACACGCCAGCCTCGCGCTAAATGTTCCCTAGGTTTCTTATGATACCAATCATGTAAATAATAGCGACCTATCCTATCTATAACCCAACTACTTTTTAGGAAAGGCCTATGGGGGCGTGTTAGAAGCTCATATTCTAAGGGCAAATGAAAACCCTCAATTTTACTTTGTAGAGATTCTTCATCCTGGTCATATCTCTTTGGAAGGTGGGGTGGAATTTGAGAAAAATAAGTATAGGGAAGAGATCAAGTCCCCTTCAACGCAATTAATCGATATAGCTCAATTTATTAAAGCAAATAAACCAAAAGCTATTATTTTGATTGTTACAGACCCTGGTGGCTTTTTAGGTTATACTTACAGAGGCGCTGCTTATAAGCTCCTAGCAGAAAGCTCATCGCTTAAGGAACGTATTTTTAGCACCTTATACCCCATAAAAGCGCCAAAATATTTTGAACCTTATAGATAAACGGTTGAAAGTACTATAGGAGTATTTCCAGCCTTATGTGATTACTTATCTGACACATCTATAAAAGACCGTAAATCTTTTGATAACAGCAGTTATTTATTGATGACCACTGAGGATAAAAAGGAGCTGTATAGGCACTTTGACCCTGACGGAAATTCTGTTATTGAAAAAGTGGAAAACCTTGATTTAAATTAAAAGTAACCGTTAAAAAATCAAGATTTGATCAAAAAATTCTTTTTAATTTATCAACGATCTACAAGTAAACACAGTCAACAATAATATAGCTCTAACGTCTATTACTTGAAGGAATCTTTTTTGATCTCATCTAAAATATGTACAAACCGTTCCTTTCTTTTGACCTGTCTCCCCTAAAATGACCCTGGGAATTTAGAAGTTCTTGAGGTTGAAAGAAAGCCTTTATATTTTAAATATTTTAGGGAGTATTAATCTACGGGGCTGACAAGGACCATACTTCAGAAAATCGTTGACACTTGCATGGAGCCGTTGGAAAATCCTAAAGTTCAATATATTTTTAAGAGAAAGTTTTCTATAACCTCTCGTTATTAAGCTCTTTTAATGCAATTCGCAGGATGGAAAACCCAAGCGAGTAACTCCACTTTTTTAAGGTAATAGAGGTGCCTAGGATTAATTTTAAAGATACTAAACTCAATTATGAGAACGTACAAGCTTATTTGCTGGCAAGATGATTTTTAACGTACTTGACCTCTTTAACGCAACCAATTTAAAACCGGCTTTTTAATTCTAAATTTAGGAAATAGGTTTATCAATTTAGGGGATAAAAAAAGGTCTTCATTTCTGAAGACCTTTTGTGGGCGCAGAGGGATTCGAACCCCCGACCCCTTGGGTGTAAACCAAGTGCTCTGAACCAACTGAGCTATGCGCCCTAAAGCGGTTGCAAATATACGACTGTTTTTATTTATGCAAAGAAATAAAAACAGATTTTTCAAATTATTTCTGCCACGACAAAAGTACTTCCGGTTACCAGAATTACATCTTCTTTTGATGCTCTTTTTTTAGCAGCTTTAAACGCTTGACTTATAGAATTAAAACTATCAAAACGCAAATGAAACGAATTCAAATGCTTGCCTAAAATCTCTGTGCTCATCCCTCTAGGAATATCTGGTTTAGATATATAATAGTGCGCCTCTTTAGGAAATAACTTAATAACACTTGCAGCATCTTTATCACTTACCATTCCTAAAACTATATGTAAGTCCTTGAAAAGCTCTTCATTAACCTGTTTGATGAGGAGCTTTATTCCTGCGCTATTATGCGCCGTATCTGCTATAATTTTAGGATGGAGGTTTAGAATGTCATAACGACCTCGCAACCCTGTAGTTATTGCGACTTGCAGCAATCCTTTCTGAATGTCTTCCTGTGACACTGTAATTTGCTTGCTTTCCCTAAGGAGCTCAATAACTTTTACTGCGAGTCGTACGTTAGATTTTTGATAATGACCCTTTAAATCTGTGGGTAAGTTTTTGGTGCGATGATCAATAAAATGTATAGGAGCTTTTTGTTGTAGTCCGCTTTCGCGAAAGCGGGATTTTAAAAAGCCTCTATGTTCCCCTATTACAATAGGAATATTTTTTTTGATGATCCCCGCTTTTTCGCCTGCTATTTTAATAAAAGTGTTGCCTAGAATCGCTGTGTGGTCTTTATCAATATTAGTAATCGCGGTAACTATGGGAGTAATAATATTTGTGGAGTCTAACCGTCCACCTAACCCTGTTTCAACAACGGCTATATCCACCTTTTGCTCCTTAAAATATTGAAAAGCCATTCCTACAGTCATTTCAAAAAACGAAAGCTTATGATCCTTAAAAAACTGTTTGTGCCGATTCACAAAGTCTGTAACAAATTGTTCCTCACACAGCACACCGTTCACCCTAATGCGTTCTCTAAAGTCATTGAGGTGTGGCGAAGTGTACAGTCCTACTTTGTAACCAGCTTCTTGCAGGATGCTAGCGATCATGTGACTGGTGGAACCTTTACCATTAGTTCCTGCTATATGAATAGTTCTATAAAAAATGTGAGGATGATCTAAGTATTTATCGAGATCAAGGGTGTTTTGCAAATCTGCTTTATAAGCTGCTTTGCCTGTTCGCTGATACATAGGAAGCTGTGTGAACAGCCAGTCTAAAGATTCTTTATATGTAAACAATTACTCTCCTACTTTAAAAATCACTTCTATAAACCCTATTTGGACTTTTTTTGCTTTTGGCGCAGCACTGAACTTGTAAGTCATGGCACTTGCCTCAGCGGCAATTCTTAAACAGTCTGCAGGATTAGATGTTCCTTTCATTTTACGAGTAGCCTTTGTAACTTTACCACTTTGATTTACTTCTATCTCAACAATTACTCTACCACTTTCATCACAGGTAGGAAGCACACCACGTCCTGCCACCTTACCACGTCCGTTGAGCCCAAAGCCTTTGCCACCTTGACCACTTCCTGGAACGCCATAATACGCATTTGCATATGGGTTTCCGTTGATATCCCCTTTATTTCCGGGACCATCTCCTGGTCCTTGACCTGTTCTGTTTTCACCATTTACGGTTTGTGCTCCAGTAACACTATTTAAAGCATCAAGGACTGAAGAGTCAGGTTTTGGATCTGGCTTAGGCTCAACAGGCTTTTTAGCAGGTTTTGTCGGCTTAGTTGTTGGTTTTACATCAGGATTAGAAATTACAGATGGCGCCTCTGTATGATCCTGAGTTACTATATTTTCTACTTGAGGTACATTTGGCTGTGTAACTGGATCTGGATTAGATTCTGGAGCGACCTTAGTAGGCTTTGCTGGCTCTACTAGTCCAGATCCTACGGCAGTATTCCCAAAGTTGATCGCTATACCTGATTCCTCTGGTGGTTCAATCACATTAATTATCGAGACAAATCTAAATACAAGAATAACCAGTGCAATAATCAAAATACTTACTCCTGCTGATATTCTCTGTTCTTTTGTCTTTAAGTAACTCATGACTAATTGTTTTTTACGGCCAGTACAATCTGTATTTTATTCCTATTTGCAATATCCATGACTCTAACAGAATGACTCACTGCAGCATCTTTATCAGAACGCAACATGATGGTAGGTTTCTCTTTTCCTTGCAATACCGATAGAATTCTAAATTCTAAATCTTCATCTGTAGCTTGCGCTGCATCCACATAAAAAATTCCATCTTTTGAAATACTAACGGTCACTTTTCCTTGCTTCTGGGTTTTACCACCAGCACTAGGCAATAATAAATCTAAAGCCTCTGGGGTGATTTGTGGAGATGTAAGCAAAAAGAATACCAACAGCAAAAACACGATATCTGTCATAGAAGACATCGAGAACTCTGGACTTACTTTATTTCTACCTCTTAAGTTCATAGTTAAGCAGGTTCATTTAAAAGGTCAAGGAAATCAGAGGCGTTCTCTTCCATTTGATGCACCACTTTATCGGTCTTTACAACCAGATGATTGTACCCTATATACGCTATAATACCCACGATTAGACCAGCGACCGTTGTTATCATCGCTGTATAAATACCTCCAGCGAGGCTACCCATGTCTGCACTACCACCAGCGTCTGCAAGAGTTTTAAAAGCGATCACCATTCCTATTACAGTACCTAAAAACCCTATCATAGGGGCGGCACCAGCAATGGTTGCTAACATACTTACATTTTTTTCTAATTTATACACCTCGAGTCTACCAGCGTTTTCAATAGCGCTATTAATGTCTTCAAGAGGAGAACCTATACGGCTTATTCCTTTCTCAGTAAGTCGTGCTACCGGAGAACCTTCTTTAGCACAAAGCATTTTTGCACTATCTATGCGCCCATTGGAAATATAATCTTTAATCTGCATCATAAAGTTACTATCAATTTTAGAACTCGCTCTTATTTTCATAAGACGCTCAAAATAGATGTATAGAGCAAAAAACAATAAAAGAATCAATACAGCGATGATGATAGTTCCAGACGGACCACCAGCAGTAATAAGCCCCAATAAAGACTCAGACTCTTCATTTACAAGAGGCACTGCCTCTGAAGTGATCTCCGCGATTTCTTGAAAAAGTATACTCATTGAATATATTATTAATATGATTGTTAACGCAGCTCATAAACATTTCATTGTCTTGACCTGTAAATTTAATTTTTTAAAATTCGGCTTTCACGAAAGCGAGATCCCCATAATATTATACAATAATACTCTTTTCTTATAAAAAATATACCACAGCGGCCAAACCTACTAATGTCAAAACTACTGTGTAAGGAAATGCCATCTTCACCATTTTACCGTATGATAAATTTATTAAAGGTGCTAAAGCAGAGGTCAATAAAAATAAGAATGCCGCCTGACCATTTGGAGTAGCCACACTAGGTAAGTTAGTCCCTGTGTTTAT
>NZ_JBLIGN010000068.1:0-13573 GCF_047636915.1 Nonlabens sp.
GGATATTCTAAGTGAATGACAAAAATATCTTCAGGATAATGAACGTTATCGCCCATGAGAAATCTAGGAAGTTCCATAAAATGAATAGTTGAATTTCTAATATAAACGCAATTTAATCATTAGTGAGAATTAAGAAGTCATAACTTGAGTAAAAATTGATTTCAAAACCATTAAATTTGTTCCATGTTAAAGAAATTAAGAGCTGATAATTTACAGAAATCCTATAAAGGCCGTCCAGTGGTAAAAGGGGTTTCTTATGAAGTGAATCAAGGAGAGATTGTAGGTCTGCTAGGACCCAACGGTGCTGGGAAAACAACCTCTTTTTACATGACGGTAGGTCTTGTAAAACCTACTGGTGGTGAAGTGTGGCTAGATGACAAGAAAATCACTAAATACCCCATGTATAAAAGGGCACAGCATGGTATCGGTTATCTGGCACAAGAAGCTTCGATTTTCAGAAAACTTACTGTAGAAGAAAATATCCTCGGTGTTTTACAACTGACCAAGCTTTCTAAAAAAGACCAAAAAGAACGTTGTGAGAAATTGCTCGAAGAATTTGGCCTACAAGACAAGCGCAATAGAAATGGGGATTTATTAAGCGGTGGAGAACGACGCCGTACAGAAATAGCTCGTTCCCTAGCGACAGACCCTACTTTTATATTACTCGATGAGCCTTTTGCAGGTGTGGATCCAGTAGCGGTAGAAGATATCCAAAGAATAGTATCGCAACTCACTAAGAAAAACATAGGCATCCTTATTACCGACCATAATGTTCAAGAAACACTCGCTATTACAGACCGTACCTACCTTATGTTTGAGGGTAAGATCTTAAAACACGGTTCGCCCGAAGAACTGGTCGAAGATGAGGTAGTGCGCAGGGTATATTTAGGACAGAATTTTGAATTGAGGAAGAAGAAGATTTTTGAATAGCTCTTTTTTAATACCGGCTTGAACTGAATAGGTGAAAAAAATAAAATATTTCTTTAATAAACTAGGTCGCTTTGCTTTAAAACATAAAAAAAGAAACGCTATTTCTAACTTTCCTCTTTTTCTTAACTCTTGTTGTGTAGATCACGAGCGTGACGCTCGCGCCAGCTGGGATCTTATTGATATAGCATTATTCTACCATAAAACTAAAAAAGCGTATTCTAGAGCTTGATTTTATCGCATAAAAAAAACAGTAATCAATTTCTTTTTTAATTACTGTCTTTTAATGATTTAAATTCTACTTTTTTGCAATATCCTAATTTGAACTTTCACCCAAATCAACATCTAACTCACATAAAACAACTTCATCATCATCTTTAATAATAACATGAACGTTACTATTCGCTTTATAGAATCTACCCTGCATTGAATGTTCACTCATTTTTGAATAATCTTGAAACTCAACGAATATTTTTTTATCAGAAAGATGTTTTGGGTATATCATATTTAATAACATATTATTTTTATCAATCGAATAATATCCAATAGGTAAAATACCAAACTGTTTCCAATACTTATTTTTAGAAACCCAAAACTTTAAATTATCACATTTATCTTCACCTATATAATTAATAATTGGGGTGTCATTTATTAATACACCAATATCTTTAGCTTCAAGAGATGTATTAGTTTCTACAGGATAGTATTTGATAAATTGTCTACTATTTGATAAGAAGATACTTATAAGATAATAAAATGATAGTATAATGAAAAGACCAATGAGATAATTAATTATTTTCCTCATCCAATTGTTGGTTTTAATTTGTTATCAACATCAGTTCCTTTATTATCTTCTTCTATTTGACGTTGCTTATTATTTGACGAAACGTTTTTATCAATAAATGGAACTTTAAATTTTTCGATTGGATCATTTATTGGATCGTAATTATTACATTCACCATTATTTAATCCCGCAGCATCCAAAGCATCTGTACATACATCCGTGCACTCATCCCATGGATACCATCCTATTTTTGTTGTTTTATCAGCTGCTTTATTCATCAAAGCATCTTGTTTTGGAGTTGTTTCTATTAAAAACCCTTCTTTATATCTCTGCTTTATATTTCGATCCTCGTCTCTTTTGGATTTTTCAAAGCCTTTTCCATCATCATAATCTGTTTTAAAAGTGTCATACTCTGATTGAGTGAATTCTGCTAAAGTATTAAACGATTCTATAGTATAATCATTATTATTTGTACTAGACCAATCTCCATCTATAGAATAATATTTCCAACCATTCTTATCGTCACCTACAAGTATTGCTTAGTGTCCATATCTGTGATTGGTTCCTAAGCTAGTCTTCTCATTATTACCATAAGACAATATTATAACATCACTTGGCGCCATCCCATCAGGATCATGAAATTTAATAGGGTTATCAAACGCATAATTATACGGCGACCACTCAGGCATCTGCTCAGCAAGAGGGTCGATGTTCATCCAACGACCTAAAGCAGGATCATAATTACGAGCGGTGATATCTAACCAATCAAGACCTAGTTCCTCTTGTTCTTCTTTACCATTGTAACCGTACTTGTGATCACGACCAGCAATCACGTTATTATACCCCTTGTGTTGTAAGCCAAAAGGATAGTAATTATTCTCTTCCTTGATCTGAAGTGAAACAGGACTAGAGTTATTATGGTTGACATCTAGATAGGAGAGCCTTACGTTCCCTACATGGTCTTTATATTTATAGACATAGTTACACATTGTTGCTTTTAGCTCTTAAATTATGCACCACACTCATTAGCATATAAATGATGATGATACAGGGCACGGCATAAATTTGTAGCCACAGGATAAGACTCAAACAAATCACTATAAAAATCCAGCGTATTTCATTTCCTTTCCACCCAAAACTTTTGAACTTTAAGGCAAATAAAGGCAACTCTGCATTGAGAATGTAAACGCTGAATAAGCTTATTGCTATAAGAATATAAGGGTTTGTCAATGCATAGTACAACCAGTTCCAATCGGTATCTTGGGCTATAATGCCTAAAGAGAGGATTAAAATAGCATTTGCTGGAGTAGGCACTCCTATAAAAGAATCGGTCTGTCTGTTGTCTACATTGAATTTTGCCAGTCGGTAGCAGCTTCCTAGCGTGATGAGAAAACCTACCACCGGCAGGTATGGGTGGCTGAGCAGGTAACTCTTATTTACTGACGTAAAACCCTGTTCTACATCAATTAAATTAAAACCTATAGAATCGCTCAAGAGTTGGTACATCACAATTCCTGGAACAAGACCACTGGTCACCATATCTGCTAAGGAATCCAGTTGTTTCCCCAGCTCGCTAGAAACCTGTAAAAGTCGCGCTGCAAGACCATCAAAAAAGTCAAAAAATATACCCGCAGCCACAAAGATACCAGCGAGAATAAGTTGGTCATGAAACGCATAAATAGCTGCGATGCATCCACAAAGTAGATTCAGTAAAGTAATGATGTGAGGTATCCAATTCTTCATCTTACAAATATGCAGTTTTTTAGTGATGTGAAATGCGATCTTTTTAGGCAATATCAACAGATTTTCACAGTTATACCAGTTACTATTTGAATTTACTGGTGTTATTAACTCAGAAACTAAGATATTTGCGTTTCATTAAAATTTCTGCTTGAAAAATTACTTTTATTTACTGATGGTTGTTTGTTCCGCTTTCGCGAAAGCGCAAACCTCCAGAGCCTACTCCAACGAATTTCTAAATATAGGAGTCGATGCTGCGGCTTTAGGAATGAGCAATGCTGTAGTGGCGAGCAGTAACAATGTAAATTCTGTATATTGGAATCCTGCTGGACTGATTAGAATGGAAGAACAAGAGGTTTCTTTGATGCACTCGAGTTACTTTGCCAATATTGCTCAGTTTAATTACGCTGCCTTTGCAATGCCTATAGATGACGCAAGCGCTTTTGGCTTTTCTGTAATTCGGTTTTCTGTAGATGATATTTTAAATACGACTCAATTAATAGACGATCAAGGAAACATCAATTACGACCGAATTTCTACCTTTTCTACCGCAGACTGGGCTTTTACATTTTCCTATGCCAGAGAAGCAAAGCTGGACGGCTTTTCTTATGGAGCAAATGCTAAGGTCATACGCAGGGTCATCGGTGAGTTTGCTAACTCTTGGGGCTTTGGGTTTGATATAGGGATGCAATTTAAACGTGGCGAGTGGCAAGTGGGATTGATGGCTAGAGATATTACAACCACTTATAATACGTGGTCTATAGATGAAGAGAAATTTGCCGAAATAAGTGGCGCCGTAGAGAACCAAAATCAAGAGCTGCCAGAGACGACAGAAATCACACTTCCTAAACTCCAATTAGGACTCGCAAGAACTTTTACTTTTCACTACGACCATATCCTGACCGCCGAGGTGAATATGAATATGAGGTTTATACAAACTAACGATGTCATTTCCAGCAGTGCCGTGAGCGCAACGCCAGCTTTGGGTTTAGAATACAGCTTTGTAAACCTGGTATTTGTACGTGCTGGTGTAGGAAATTTTCAAAACATACAACAACTAGATGGCAATAGCAGCACCACATTCCAGCCTAATATAGGAGTAGGCTTTAAGTACAAAGGCATCTCTGTAGATTATGCGCTTACTGACATAGGTGATTCTAGCGAGGCGTTGTATTCTAATGTTTTTTCGGTCAATATTGATCTATCTGTTTTTAATAGGTAATTTAATTATCACAACACCTGTTGCCATTCAAAGCGCTTCAACTAACAGCCTAATAAGTAGTACATGAAACTAACCAGTATATTATTAGCCCTATTATCAGGGATATTGTTTTGGCTGGGCTGGCCTACGCATGGTTTTGCTGGGTGGCTACTTGTAGCTTTTGTACCCTTACTTATCTCAGAACGCCGCATACGGCTCCAGGAGGGGAAAAGAACTGCCATTAGGGTGTTTCTTCACTCCTACCTTACTTTTTTTATCTGGAACATCACAACTACTTACTGGTTGTATTATTCCACCCCTTTTGGGATGTGGTTTGCTGTCATAGCAAATTCGGCATTGATGAGTCTTGTTTTTTTAGGCTATCATCTACTGGCTCGAAAAGCTACTCAAGGTGCTGCCCTCACTTTTCTTGCCTGTCTATGGATCAGTTTTGAACGCATGCATCTGGAATGGGATTTCTCTTGGCCTTGGCTCAACCTAGGGAATGGATTTAGCGAGACCACTTCTTGGATTCAATGGTACGAATACACCGGTACTTTTGGTGGTTCTTTATGGATCTGGCTGGTGACCATATTTGTTTTTGTCAGTGTGATACACTTTGGCCCTGAACTACACCGAGATAAACTTTCATTTCAGAAAATAAAAAACCTCCTTATTTCAAAACGCATGTTCCTTATCAAGCGTGCTTCTGTTTTTGGAGCATTGGTATGTATTCCTATACTGCTATCTTATACCATAAGCTTACTAAATATGGAGCTTCAAAAAGGTGGCGGTACAAATGTGGTTATCGTACAACCTAATATTGATCCTTACAGTCAGAAGTATGACACCACTAATGATAGTATCGTAGCATTAATAGCTGACCTAGCGCTACCAGAAATGGATGAATTTACAGATCTTGTGATCACACCAGAGACCGTTCTTGCTGATGATGTAAGACTGTCTAACATGAACAGATTAGCTGCTGATCGCTCTGTAAACCAGATTAGAACGGTATTGTATGAGTATCCCAAAACCCATTATTTAGGTGGTATTTCTATCACTGAGATTTTTAGAGACTCTTCAAGAGTTAGCGCTCAGACGAATATAGCAGGAGATGGAAGGACTTTTTACAATGATTACAATTCGGCTATGTTTTTATCGGCTACCGACTCCTTGCAAGTATATCATAAATCAAAACTGGTCGTAGGTGTTGAAAATTTCCCTTACAAAAATGTGTTGCAGCCTCTTTTAGGAGATGCCATGCTGGATTTAGGCGGCACCATATCTACTAAAACAACTCAAAAAGAACGAGAAGTTTTTAAAATGAATGAACAAAATACGGTTGCTCCCGTAATTTGTTATGAGTCTGTTTATGGAGCCTATGTTGCTGATTATGTAAAAAATGGAGCTACATTTCTAGCCATCATCACCAACGATGCCTGGTGGAACAATACACAAGGACATAAGCAACACCTGAGCCTTGCTAGACTCAGAGCCATAGAAAACAGAAGGTGGATTGCTCGCAGCGCTAATACGGGAATAAGCGCGATAATTAATCCTGAAGGAGGTATTGTAAAGTCATTAGAATACGACGTAAAGGGAACGATCAAAGGAACCATTTATCCTAAATCAAAGATGACTTTTTACACGACCCACGGGGATTATATCGCAAGAGTAGCGTCGCTTATGGGATTGTTTGTTTTGCTATTTAGCGTTTTTAAACGCGGTAAGATGCAGCGTAAATAAGTGTAGCGTTTGAATACCTTTTTTTGATAATCCTGTTTTTATAGCGACTCAAAAAAAACAGGTATTATGCTCCACTATCAACTAAAATCTGAACCTGCATACCGAATTCTAGGCTTACTGTCCTTTAAAAAATATAACGGTACTTAAGGTTTTTACTAATATTCTAATATCGAGAAAAACACTGCGGTTTTTAATGTAATAAAGATCGTATTGAAGTTTCCTCAGGTGATCCTCATCCGTAATGCCATATTTTGTTTTTACTTGTGCCCAACCTGTTAAGCCTGGTTTTATGACATGACGGGTTTCATAAAACGGAATTTTCTCAGAAAGCTGTTCTACAAAAACCTTTCGTTCTGGACGTGGACCTATGACACTCATATCTCCTTTTAAAATATTCCAAAACTGAGGAAATTCGTCTATACGCGCTGCTCGCAAGAACTTACCAAATTTTGTTATCCGTACATCATTTTCAACGGCAAACTGGGCTCCTGACTTCTCAGCGTTTTTCACCATAGTTCTAAACTTCCATATTTTAAATAATTTCCTATTGATACCTACTCGCTCTTGTGTGTAAAATAAAGAACCGCGATTCCCTATTAAATTACCTATAAAAACAAATGGCATCATCAAAAAACAGGTACATAGACCTAATAAAGAAGTAATTAGGTCAAATAAACGATGGTATACTAAATACAACCTATTGTGATTATTACGCGCAAAAGGGAAATACTTATAGAAATCTTTACCTACATACTGTACGGGAACTCGATCGGTCATTTCTTCATAGACCTGCGTGTATTCTCGAACCGAATAGCCTTTTTCAACGAGCTCTATCAGCCATCGGTATAAATTAGAAGTGATTCCTTCTGCATCCTTACTTGCGACGACAACTTCGGTAATTAATCTGCTTTCAAATAAATCAATCGCTTCTTTGATGACCAGCTCCTTTAGACCTACAAAATGTCCTGATGCCATCGCTGGACCCGTATTTATAAAGCCGCTTATTTTGTAGTTAGGATCTACAACTTGTAAAGACTTTGCAATCATTTCAGCATCGCTGGCGTCAACAATTAGGATAATGTTTTTATCAAATCTAGAACTAGCAAAAAATTTGATGTAAATCGCTCTCCATAACAATAATGGTAAGGTAACCGCTAGATAGAAATATAATATTTGAATTCTATTCTCTGGTAATACTGGTGTTAAAAATGGCGTGAGTAAATAAACTAATGATGTTACAGAACCTGTTGTAACGGCACTTCTTAAGGTACCCGTAATACGGCTAGCACGTTGTAAATTGTACAGTTCAAAAACAGTAGCAAAAAATAATAAATAGGCAGCGAGTATAATCGACCACAACCATTGCTGCTCATTGATAATAAAATAATCAACATCGAAAACAATACCCACTACATCTAAAGCACCTAAAACAACTATCACATCTATAACACGCAATAGAACTTTCCTTTCAGAAACTTCAAAATGTATGGGTTTAAACAAGAAAATATAGGTTTAGGGAGTAAATATACATTTTATGATTGAAGTAACGAATTCCATTGCTGGCATACTTGGCTCCAAGAATAAGGTTCAATTGTTTCCCTTGCCTTTGCAACTATACGCCGGGTTTCTAATGGGTGACTTATCAAATAGTCAATACTGCCTGCCATTTTTTCAACATCATCATAGGGAACTAACTTGCCATTCAAATCGTTTTCAATTAGATATGGAATACCACCTACGTTAGTAGAAACTACGGGCAAACCAAGAGCCATAGCTTCGATAAGGCTAACCGGCAGGTTATCAAATTCTGTTGTATTGATGAATATATCATGTTGCTCACTTAAATCTACCCACTTTTTTTTAGACAATAAACCCGTAAAATTAACTTCCAAATTCAATTCTTTAGCTTGTATTTTACAAGACTCTTGTGAACCGTCTTTTTCAGGCCCTACCATTGTTAAGCTGGCATCTGGATATTTTTCTTGTAGCTTTTTAAGAACGTAAATCGCCATTTGCGGATTATAAATTTGCGCGAATGAACGCACCCATAAAAGTTTTGGTTGAAGAATGGTTCTCTCTAGAAAAGGATAATTTTCTAACTCGATAAAATTATTGATTTTAACGATTTTATGACCACCCGCTTTCGCAAAAGCGGCACTTAAATAATCACTAGGACTTACAACGGCATGCGCATTATGAATAAAAGCAGCAATAACATTTGGGTTTTTGTGCAATCTATCGGGTAAATTGCCTCCATGAAGTATGGGAATATAGTTCATTTGTAAGGTTTTGCATATCCGAGAAATCACTACGGCATACCAAAAATTCTTAGTGCTGTAAGTGTCTATAAGAACAATGTCTGCCCATTTTCTGGACCTATAAGTCATGCGCATCATATGCAGCATGCGTATAGTCCTATTTTGGATAGAAGAGGCATATCTAAGACGATAGCCTTCTTTTTGCAAAAGTGGCCCAAGTGTATCTATAGTTGTTGCCGTCTTGCCTTTACCTGCCAATTTGTTGCCTATGTAAAGAATGTTTTTCATAGAGCAGTTGCTAGTTGAGGCGTCTTTTAGTCGGTATCATTTTCTTTTTCACTGTAGGTTTTACAACATAAAGTAACGCCATTCCATAGAAAAAAGCAGGTGCCGCAATACGCATGGCACTGTGATTGATAGTCGCTATCCAAAAAATCAAAAAGGCATAAAAATACACATTACCTTTATGAGTAAGTCTAAAAATAAGCGGCGTAAAAAGGAGCACAAGAAGTGATAAAACACCTATACTTCCGTGTTCAGAAAGTAGTCTACTGGTTTCATTGTGAGAAGCTGCCACTATACCGTCTTTCTTAGCTCTATAGTATTTTACCTGCCCAGCCCCTATTCCAGCGATTGGATTTTCAATAAAAGCTTCTAACTCAATAGAAATTAACTCAACTCTACCTGTGGAGAGATCCTCTTTTGCCCTTCCAGCAGCATCTTTGTTTGCGTATCTCTTATCAATCAAACCACTTGTGGCCAAAGATGTATAACCCCAAGCGAGGACTAACCCTAGGGCAATAACCGCTAATTTAGGCAGGAAAGAAAACCTAAATTCAGACCGTTTTAAAAAAAATAACGTAAATATTACCGCCCCAATCATAAGAAAAGCGGTCAACACGCCACCTCGCGAAAAAGTTATCCAAGCGCGGTAAGTCATTCCTAAAAATAGAGTAATATCCAGTACATTGATCCATAAATTCTTGATTCGTACAAAACGTACAAAACAAATAAACATACCTATACCTAATGCCGTTGCCACTTGATTGGGGCCATATCCACCAGATGCCGCAAAGTTAGAAGCTGTATTAGTGACCACATCTCTTATATCTGGAGTCACTAAAAATAAATAGAAAGCTAACATAACAATTGGACCGACAGATAGTTTTAAAACCTCTTCCAACCTGGTCGTAGTAATCTTGCGTTGAAAACAATAAATAGCAACCACTCCTAAAGTTACTGGTCCACTTAAATTAAAGGCTACTGCCTTTCGTAAAGATTCTGTAATCGGAATATTTTGTGAAGCGATCACTATACTAGGCACCAGTAGTAGCAAATAAAAAACAAAAGGAATAGATTTTAATGAAAAACCTTTAATACATATACCAGCAAGCATAAAAGCTAAGACAAGATACTTAATCATTTCATAAAATAACAAAGCGTTATTCATCCTTAAGAACACTTCGAGACAGGAAAGATAACAGCAAGCGAGAATGATCTCATTATTCTTATCTGCACTGGTAAAGAGTCTTAAAATAAAATAAACGATCGTACCAAAAAAGAACACTTTTACCAAAAAAGGAAGTGCGATCATAAAAATTGTGATCACAATATGTCCACTGATAATTAAAGGATAAGGCAGCTTTTCAAATTTGATCATTAAAAACTAATGGTATTAAAGATGGTGTTCCTTACCGAAGTAAATTTAGTGTTTTAAGAAGTACATGAGCATACAGAAAATTACAACTGAGCTTTTATTTTTTGTAATTCTGCTTTTACATATTCTAGTTTACTAATAATTTCAAACGTATTCAACTCTTTTTTATGACTTTTCATGTACTCTCTAGCACCATCGATCGTGAATCCTTTCTCTTTTACCAGATGGTAAATGGTTTTGAGATTGTCAATATCTACTTTAGAAAATATACGATTGCCTCGAGAGTTCTTTTTAGGGTGCAATACTTCAAATTCTTTTTCCCAAAAACGAACCAAAGATGCGTTTACTTGAAATGCTTTGGTCACTTCTCCCATGGAGTAGTATAATTTTTCTGGAAGTTCTATATACATGATAGTTTCAATAAGTTCCTTCTCTAGTACACTTTAATCTAGGGAAATATTCTCTTCTTGTGATTTTCTTAAAAGGGCATTAAACTCCTCTGGGGTGAGGTTCCCATAATAAAAATTAATAGGATTGATGCGATCCTTATCTTTAAAAACCTCATAGTGCAAGTGTGGTGCTTGCGACCTTCCTGTACTCCCTACATAACCTATTATATCTCCTCTTTTTACTTTTTCCCCTCTGCGCACATTATAAGGTTTCACCGCTCTTAAGTGTGCATAAAGTGAGATATAACCGAATCCATGATCAATTCGTATGTGATTTCCATAACCGCTACTTCTAGCATCTGCGCGAGCTACAACACCATCGCCTGTAGCAAAAACTGGAGTCCCACGGGGCGCGGTAAAATCCATACCATAATGGAATTTTCTAGTCTTATTAAAAGGATCTGTACGGTATCCATAACCACTCGCCATGCGAGTAAGGTCTTGATTTCTAACCGGCTGTATAGCAGGAATAGACGTTAGAAGCTTTTCTTTATCCTCTGCAAGCGCCGCAATTTCTTCTAGAGATTTTGACTGGATTGCCGTTCTTTTTTTAAGCTTATCAATAGACTCCTTTAAGGCTATAATTTTCTTTGCGCTGTATTCTCCTTCATATTCTTTATACCGATTCACCCCACCAAAACCAGCTTGACGCTGCTCTGAAGGAATAGGGTTTGCATCAAAATAAATGCGGTAAATATTGTTATCACGATCCTCCACATTTTCAATCACAGAGGATAATCGAGTAACATCGTCTCGCATTTCATCCAGTTGTAGTTCTAAATATTCTACCTTACTGAGTGATTTCTTCAATTCTGGAGATTTCAGAAAGGTATCTGCAAAAAAGAAAGACACCAGTCCAAAACAAAAACTTGCTATCAAAAACAGCAAGCTCCTAAAAAAGAATCTACTTTTCTTAGTCTCCACCCTTCGGTAAGAAAGTGTTTCAGAATCGTAGTAGTACTTAACCTTTGCCATACGTTTTATTGTTCTATTTTTGTAGTGCTCTATGTGCTAAAAATAAGTAGAAAAAAGTTAGTGTTTGTTTCGCTTTCGCGAAAGCAGAATTACGACCAGCTTTATCAGATGGAACAAAAATAAGAAAATTGTGTTAACCGCTATTACAGTTAGAATGAAGTCAAAACAAATACGCCAAACTTTTCTTGAGTTTTTTGAAAATAAAAAACACCAAATCGTTCCCAGCGCACCTATGGTCATCAAAAATGATCCGACCCTGATGTTTACTAACGCAGGAATGAATCAGTTTAAGGAATACTTTTTAGGGAATTCTCACCCTAAAAACGACCGCATGACCGACTCCCAAAAATGTTTACGTGTCAGCGGTAAACACAACGACCTAGAAGAAGTAGGTGTAGATACCTACCACCATACCATGTTTGAAATGCTCGGGAATTGGAGTTTTGGCGATTATTTTAAAAAAGATGCCATTGCATGGGCTTGGGAGTTACTTACCGAAGTTTATGGAGTTGATAAAGACTGTCTTTATGTAACTATTTTTGAAGGTGATTCAAGAGAAAACTTAGATCGCGATTCAGAAGCCTACGATTACTGGACGGAATTAATCGCAGAAGATCGCATTCTAAATGGAAATAAAGCAGATAATTTCTGGGAAATGGGCGCTCAAGGACCTTGTGGACCTTGCTCTGAAATTCATGTGGATATAAGAAGTGCGGCAGAGAAAGCAAAAGTAGATGGTGCCACTCTAGTAAATATGGACCATCCACAAGTAGTGGAGATATGGAATCTTGTTTTCATGCAATACAACCGTATGGCAGACGGTTCTTTGAAAAATCTACCCAATCAACATGTGGATACCGGAATGGGATTTGAACGTCTTGCAATGGTATTACAAAAGGTTACCTCTAGCTACGATACAGACGTTTTTACACCACTTATTAGAGAAATAGAAACCATCACTGGTCATTCCTATGGTAAAACTACTCCTGTGGATATCGCCATTAGAGTGATTGCAGACCATTTAAGGGCGGTTTCTTTCTCCATCGCAGACGGGCAATTGCCCTCTAATACAGGTGCTGGTTATGTCATACGTATGATCTTGCGACGTGCGATACGTTATGGATTTACTTATTTAGGTAAGAAAGAACCATTTATATACCAACTGGTGCATACACTTTCTAAGCAAATGGGCGATGCTTTTCCAGAACTTCAATCCCAAAAGAATCTGATTCTTAATGTGATTAAAGAAGAAGAAGCTTCTTTCTTGCGAACCCTAGAAAACGGGCTTGCGCTTCTCGACTCTATGGTAACGAGCATAAAAAAGGAAGGTGTGACTACCTTAGATGGTAGAAAAGCATTTGAACTCAATGACACTTATGGTTTCCCAAAAGAGCTTACACGACTGATCTTAAGCGAGCAACAGCTAAAAATGGATGAAAAGGGCTTTGCTGTAGCGCTTAAAAAACAACAAGACAGTTCTCGTACAGCTGGTATTATAGAGACTAGTGATTGGACTGTTTTAAGAGATGGCGATGCACAAGAATTTATAGGATATGACCGACTCACTGGAGATGTACGCATTACTAAATACCGCAAAGTCAATAGCAAAAAGGATGGCGAATTGTATCAAATAGTCTTTAACATGACGCCATTTTATGGGGAGAGTGGTGGACAGACTGGTGATAAAGGATATTTAGAAAGCGCAAATGGTGATACGGTCTACATCATTGATACTAAAAAAGAAAACGGACAGACCGTTCATATCACTAAAAACCTGCCTAAAGAAATAGGCGGCACTCATAAAATTATGGTTGATACAGGCCAGCGAGAGCG
>NZ_JBLIGN010000069.1:0-13393 GCF_047636915.1 Nonlabens sp.
CGTATTGCCGTTACATATCCTCCAGGTCCACTACCTAAAACGATCACATCATATTTACTCATATCAGTCATTTATTAAGAATCACAAAAATATGGAATAAAGTCCAATGGATTGTAAATTTGCACAACCTTATTATTATGTACAAAACACTTATTAGACCCTTGTTATTTGCTTTCGATCCAGAAGCAGTGCATTACTTTTCATTTAGCAGTATCAAATTATTAAACAAGGTGCCTGGCTTTAGTGCGCTTTCGCGAAAGCTTTTTAAAAAAAATCACCCTGCGCTGAAAAAAGAACTCTTCGGTTTAAGCTTTGAAAACCCTGTGGGAATGGCTGCGGGATTTGATAAAGACGCCAAAGCCTTCAAAGAATTTACAAATTTAGGGTTCGGATTCATAGAAATAGGAACGCTCACGCCATTGCCACAAGATGGAAATCCTAAGAAACGACTCTTTAGATTAAAGAAAGATCAGGCGATTGTCAATAGAATGGGATTCAACAATGGTGGAGTTGATGCTGCTGTGGAACGCTTAAAGAAAAACCCTAAATTAGGTCAACCCAATCATGTTTTGATTGGAGGAAACATAGGGAAGAATAAAGTCACTCCTAATGAGGAAGCGGTAAACGATTACATCATCTGTTTTGAAAAACTCTTTGATCACGTGGATTATTTTACCGTAAACGTAAGCTCACCTAACACACCCGGATTGCGCGAGTTGCAAGACCGCAAACCGCTCACTCACATTCTTCAAACACTTCAGAACTTGAATAATGCAAAAGAAAGTAGAAAACCTATTCTCCTAAAAATAGCTCCAGACTTAACTGATGATCAACTACTGGATATCATAGGAATAGTAGAAGACACTAAAATAGATGGAGTGATCGCATCCAATACCACTATCTCTAGAGAAGGATTGCAATCAGAAGAAGAATTGGTTCAACAGGCCGGCGGCCTCAGTGGAGCACCATTAACTCATAGAGCGACAGAAGTTATTGCTTTTTTACATCAAAAAAGCAATGGCGCTTTTCCTATCGTCGGTGTAGGTGGTATCATGACCGCTCAAGACGCCATCGATAAAATAAATGCTGGTGCAAGTCTGTTGCAGTTGTATACGGGCTTTGTTTATGAAGGACCAACATTGATAAAGGAAATTAACGAGGAAATTATTAGGATAAATCGCTAGTTTTTTCGTTTTTTGACCAAACGTTAAGAAAACATGAAACATATCAAATTTTTATTGCCAATTTTATTGTTGTTTTTTTTAGCCAGTTGTGTTAGTCTTAAACCAGAAGATTTTGACCCAGAAAGGTTTAATGGACTAACTAAAACTGAATTAATTAATAAAAGGAATGAAAGACCTTCCGAAACAAGAACAATAAATGGAGAAGAAGTTGTGATTTTTGTCTCAACCGTGAAAGGTGGACTCAGAACTAAATCTGGATTTACTAAAAATCAAATTACAACAACCATGGCATATTTTTTCAATGATGAAGGGTTAGTTTATAAGTCCATGCTTGCAGGAGATACCGTATGGACTACAACTAGAGATCGTTAACATAAATAAATAATAATGAAATATATTAAATTTTTACTCCCGTTTATATTTGTATGTTCCATGACTAGTTGCAGCATTGTTACATTTCCTGCTAAAATGAAAGCATATTCTGAAAAGAAAATGCAGGATAAATATCTAGGTATTACCAGTGATGAATTAGTAGATTCCTTTGGTAGGCAGCCTAAAGAAATCAAGTCAAATAATGGTAATGAAATCTATGTCTATCATATAGATGTAGAGATGTTAAATCTAGATACTAATGAAGTTGAAGTATATAGAACTAAAAAACCGATTAATTTTACTTTTAATGATCAAGGGCGCGTTTCAAAAATTGAAAATAAAAATTAATTTAGCACCAAAGAATATCTTACTTTTAGGCTGTCCATAATAGGGCAGCCTTTCTTATTTATGCTAGAAACCCTAATATCGTTTGCACTCGCAACCTTACTTCTTGCAATCAGTCCAGGACCAGATAATATTTTTGTACTCACTCAATCTGTTGCTCGTGGTTCTAAATATGGAATCGCTATTGCTAGTGGTTTGATTACTGGTTGTATTGTTCACACTTCTATTGTGGCATTGGGTTTTGCTGTGATTATAAGAGATAATGAGTGGTTGTTGTATGCCATTAAAATAGCAGGAGCCGTTTATTTGCTTTTTCTTGCTTTTAAAATATACCAATCAGATGCGAGTATTGAATTTGGCGCTACAAAAACTTCTTCTCAAAGTTTATGGAAACTCTATAAAATAGGAATCACCATGAATTTGTTGAATCCTAAAGTCACTTTATTTTTTCTTGCCTTATTACCCCAGTTTATCATAACAGACTCCTTTCCAGATTGGATACAGATTTATATGTTAGGCGGTGTTTTTATGTTAGTTTCTTTACTGGTTTTCTATGCACTGGCCGTACTTGCTGGAACAGCAGCCCGATTCATAAAATCATCCACCTGGTTTGAACCAGCCATGAAATGGACACAAATTGTCGTTTTTATCGGGATAGCAGTGGCGATTTTGATTCCGTAGAGAGCTCTTTAAATAACGATAAAAAAGCAGTTCTTTTTATTTAAAAACGCTGATCTGACCACAGTTGAAGTAGGAAATAGGATAGCGGTGGTCTCAGCGCAGCCGAAAGAACAACCAAATGAGTGTTCTGGATGATTTATAGTTTCATAAGCTTACAAGTATCTTTATTTTTGCCCATATTTTAGTTTACGTAAATAATAATGGCCACCTTCACTTCCTTTCTTATAGACGCGTTACTTAAAGATCTTGCAGATATTGCAAAGCGGCTCAAACCACATAAAAATAAGCTCATTGAAAAAGCATTGTCTATGTACTTAAAAGAATTATACCCTGCTGCTTAAGCATAATCTTACAAAAGAATGGCAAATGATCCAGACATGCATGCCATGGCTGAAGAAGGAATTGAAGATGCGTTTCATGATCTTGATGAACTTGACAAACAAGAAGGATGAGACAAGGTCATATGTACAGGGCTTATTTGGATCCTTCAGTAGACACCGAGCAAGCTGCCAGGTATCCAGTTGTTATAGTTTCAGGAAATACGGTGAATAAATTTGCACCTAATGTAGTGGTATGTCCTATGACTACAGCGATAAAAAACTATTATGGTGATGTCATTATTAAGCCTAGTGAAAACAATGGTCTTAAAAAGAAATCTAAAATTCTACATATTCACGTCAGATCCATTTCAAAAAGTCGGTTTCATATCTAAATCTGAATTTTCTCAAATAAACGAAGGCATTAATGATGTTTTTAAGCTTTAGTGCCATATCATTTCCGCAAACCTTTTCGTAATACTATATTTGCTTTTCAATGGAAAAAGTAAAAATCATAGAATGTCCACGTGATGCGATGCAAGGTATCAAGGAATTTATCCCTACTCACTTAAAGGTACAGTACATTCAGTCGTTATTGCGATGTGGATTTGATGCGATTGATTTTGGGAGTTTTGTTTCTCCTAAAGCCATACCACAAATGGTGGATACCGCTGAGGTGCTTTCTAAACTCGATCTTTCTAAAACCGATTCTAAGCTTCTTGCCATTGTAGCAAACTTGCGTGGTGCACAGTCTGCCTGTGAGCATCCGGAGATTCACTATTTGGGGTATCCATTTTCCATATCAGAGAATTTTCAAATGCGTAACACACACAAAACCATAGCTCAAAGTATTGCGTTATTGCAGGAAATTTTAGACTTAGCTCAAAAGCATGGTAAAGAACTGGTCGTGTATATCTCAATGGGCTTTGGAAATCCTTATGGGGATCCATGGAATGTTGAGATTGTAGGGAAGTGGACAGAGAAGCTTTATAATATGGGCGTAAAAATCCTCTCGCTTTCAGATACGGTAGGAACTTCAGATCCAGCAACCATTTCTTATCTATTTTCCAATTTAATTCCTAAATATCCAGCTATTGAATTTGGTGCACATTTACATACGACACCTACAAGTTGGCATGAAAAGGTAGATGCTGCCTATAAAGCTGGTTGCAGAAGGTTTGATGGAGCTATACAAGGTTTCGGAGGTTGTCCTATGGCAAAAGATGAATTGACAGGCAACATGCCTACAGAGAAAATGGTCAGCTACCTCAACACCGCTCAAGCAGATTCCAATGTAAATGCCATGTCTTTTGAGAGTAGTTATAATGAAGCTACAAAGATTTTTAGTAAGTATCATTAAGGATCCAATTGAGATCGCATTTGGAGAGTTTTAATGTCGGTCTTGAAAAAAATAATAAGGCCTGAGGTTCTCGAAGTTTCCTTTTTTTGAATTAGAAAGGAACGTCTCAAAGGTCTTAGAAACCTTTGAGGTTTGGATGAGCAACTATTATAATTAATTTTAAAGACTACTTTCGGTTAGCTCAATGCACGCTACTAAGAATAAAACGAGGAAAGGGTTCCTGTAAGACCTATTGTTTTGTCACAATGCCCTATTACTAAACTCAAACCTTACCATAATATTAACCGAAGCTTATTTGGTAAAATCATAATTTTAAAGTCAACAATTTATCCATGGCGCTTTTAGGACCTATAATTAAAACAGCTTTACATATCCACGACTCGATTACTTCGGGTTCAAATCATGTGGAATTACAAAGGGAAGCACTTAAAAGCTTGTTAAAAAAAGCAAAAAAAACGTCTTTTGGTCTTTACTACGGTTTTGAGGATGTTTTAAAAGAGGGTGATTTAGAGCAGGCTTTCGCGGAAGCGGTACCCTTCTTCGACTATCATAAAATGGACGAGCAATGGTGGTCGCGCACAAAAGAAGGAAAGCCCAATATCAGTTGGCCAGGTACTCCAAGGTTTTTGGCAAGATCAAGCGGTACCACAGGTAAAAAGCCCAAAATTATTCCAGTCTCTGATGAAATGATTTCCGCCATAAAAGCAGCAGGAACGAGACAAGTAAGCGCCTTAACTAATTTTGATTTGCCAGCAGGCATTTTTGAAAGTGAGGTACTAGCATTAGGCAGTTCTACAGATTTAACTGAAGAGAATGGATTTGTTATCGGCGAAATTAGCGGTATTTCAGCCAGCCAAATCCCCGAATTTTTAGAATCGTTTTATAGACCAGGAAAAAAAATATCCTCCATAGATGATTGGGATGAGCGTGTTCAAAAAATAGCTGAAGAAGCTAAAAATTGGGATATTGGAATGTTGAGTGGTATTCCATCTTGGCTCGAACTGATGTTAAAGAATGTAATGCATTATAACAACGTAGATTCCATTCATGACATATGGCCCAACCTATGCGTTTATACTTCTGGCGGAGTCGCTTTTGAGCCCTACAGGTCTAGTTTTGAAAAATTATTTTCTAAACCAGTACAAATTGTAGATACCTATCTCGCCAGTGAGGGGTTTATCGCTTGTCAACAACGTCCGGAAACAGATGCTATGCAACTTATTACAGATGGAGGTATTTACTTTGAATTTGTGCCATTTCAAGAGGAGTACGTAAAACAAGACGGCAGTATTGTTGCAAATTCACCTGTAGTAACTATGGCTGATGTAGAGCCAGATGTAGATTATGTTCTTATTATATCTACTGTTTCTGGTGCATGGCGTTATTCGACAGGAGACACCATCAAGTTTATAAACGTTGAAAAGGCTGAAATTAAAATAACAGGAAGAACGAAGTTTTTTCTAAACGTAATAGGAAGCCAACTGTCGGTTTTAAAAATGGAAACAGCCTTACTTGAGCTGCAATCGAATTTTGATACAATTATAAAAGAGTTCACCGTTTCTGCTAAGAAAATAGATGGTGATTTTTACCATGTTTGGTATTTGGCAACAGAAACAAATACTACAGAAAAGCAACTTGCAGAGGTTTTAGATAAGTTACTTCAGGAAGCTAATAAGAATTACAAGGTAGCACGATCTAAAGCATTAAAAGGAGTTCTAGTAAATAAGGTACACCCAGAGATATTTACAAAATGGAACAACCATAATAATAAAAAAGGGGGCCAGGTAAAGACCGAAAAAGTAATGGATGAGGAAAAATTTAAAAAATGGGAAGACTTTGCAACAAATTTTTAATAACATCAAAAAAACTTCTGGAGAGTGCAATTGCGCACTAATATCTCAAAAGAAATTTAATTAGTTATCAACAACTAGGAATGAGGAAGGTTTATATCCTCTAGTTCTGCGTCAGTTGGTTTTTCACTTGTTTCGGCATATCTGTTAATGAGTCCTAGAATCTCTTCAGTGGAGAGGTAGAACTTGCGCATGTGTCGCTTGTATTTTTCGGACAGACTGGTGTGGTTAAGGATAAAGTTTTTAGTTTTTAAAAGGTACGCTCCCATTCCATGACGCACGGCATAATCGTCTGCGGCTCGCTCTGCTTCTTGAATATGAGCGTGTGAGCACAAGTATTTCAATCCGAAAAAAATCATCCCTATACCGCTGCGTGCTCGATAATCCATCACGTGCCCAAGTTCGTGACCTAGCCAGCCTATGAGAACATCATTAGGTATTTCATCGATGGTGAATATTTCATTTTCTACTTGGAACCTTTTACTTATCAGGATAATGTAACTGCGATGGCTTCGATACTTGAAAATGCTGCTGTAAGTGGGTTGTGCTTGCATGAAGTTTTTACGCAGCGTATTATGGAACCTAAATTCGATGTGAGTTTCTTTTAATAAAGGATAAAAAGACAGGGCTTTTTCTGCCTCTTTTAAAATGGATTCTGGTGCTTTAATATTAGAATACCTCATAAATAACAATATACAATGCAGTTCCAGTTATGGTCGTGAAATTCAAGTTAAAAGGTACATTTATAAATTTATTTCAGATTGTGAAATAAGGTACTTGTTTCTCAAACTAACAAGTGTTAGTTTTGTCTCCACTTAACGACCTAATATCTGTGAGCAATTTCCATAACATAACATTATCTCAAGTTTACAAAGAGACGGAGGATACAACGGTAATCGCTTTTGACGTTCCTCAGGAATTGAAAGAAGAGTTCAAGTACCGCTCAGGGCAATTTTTGACATTGCGCACCATGATTAATGGTGAAGATGTGAGACGCAGCTACTCACTTTGCAGCAGCCCGCTGGATGATGAATGGAAAGTTGCGGTGAAGGAAATCTTTGAGGGTAAATTTTCTACGCACGTAAATCGGCAGTTAAAATCTGGCGATGTGTTGCAGGTTGCCGCACCTAGTGGTGATTTTGGAATTGAAGCTCCTGATAAAAATAAAGCTAAAAATTATATAGCTTTTGCCGCTGGTAGTGGTATTACTCCTATGTTGAGTATCATAAAAACACACCTTGCCAGCGAGCCAAATGCTAAATTCAAGTTATTCTATCTCAATAGAACCGTAAAATCTATTATCTTTAAGGAAGAGATAGAAGCTTTGAAAAACAGATATTTAAGTCGTTTTGAAGTTTTTTACTTTTTAAGTCGTGAGAATCGAGATATTCCTTTATTTAATGGACGCTTTGATCAAGAGAAATTACAGACGCTTACACAAACATTGATCAACGCTCCACATACGGACCACGCTTTTATTTGTGGACCAGAAGAGATGATTTTCTTGATCAGAGATGAACTCCTTGCTGCAGGAATGAAGAAAGAGAACATTCATTTTGAACTTTTTGTAAGTGGATTGAGCGATGCCGATAAAGCGAGAGCAGCAGCAGCACTCGAGAAAAAAGTTGATGGGGTAGAGGTGACCATTATAGATGGAAGTAAGGAATTTCATTTTGTACTGGGTAAAGACTTTGATAATCTACTCGATGGAGCCATAAGTGCTGGTGCAGATCTACCTTATGCCTGCAAAGGAGGTGTTTGTAGTACGTGTAAATGCAAAGTTATAGAAGGCTCTGTGGCGATGAAAGTGAATTATGCATTGACCGATGAAGAAGTGGATAAAGGTTTTGTACTGAGTTGTGTAAGTGTTCCTACCAGTAAGAAGTTGGTGGTGAGTTACGATGGGTAGTGGGCTTTTGCGAAAGCGGAATAAGTAAGAGTCAATAAAATGTAAAGAGTTTTGAGGTGTTAACAGACCGCTTGACAAAGTAGGTTGGGATCGAATGCGAACATTTAGGTTTGCGTAGTATGTGAACATCATCAATACATAGTATGCGCAAGGTGCAGTAGGTCCGCATCGCATACAAATATCACAGACGCGTGCCATGCGTCAAAAATAATGAAACTATGAGTGAAGCAGAAATCAAAAGCTTAGAAGCGCAATTTGATGCCAAAATTGCAAGAGATGAAAAGATTGAGCCTAAGGACTGGATGCCTGAGAAGTATCGCAAGACGCACATCAGACAAATTTCCCAGCACGCACATTCTGAAATAGTAGGCATGTTGCCAGAAGGCAATTGGATCACTCGTGCGCCGTCATTACGTCGTAAAGTAGCCTTACTTGCAAAGGTGCAGGACGAAGCTGGACATGGTCTTTATTTATACAGTGCCTGTGAAACTTTGGGAATCACCAGGGAGCAATTGTATAAAGATTTACATTCTGGTAAAGCAAAATATTCTTCGATCTTTAATTACCCAACCATGACGTGGGCAGATATGGGAACTGTAGGGTGGCTGGTAGATGGTGCTGCGATTATTAATCAAGTTCCTTTGTGTAGTACTTCTTTTGGACCTTACGCTCGCGCTATGGTGCGTGTTTGTAAGGAGGAAAGTTTTCACCAAAGACAAGGTTATGAAATTATGTTATCGCTTTGTAATGGAACTGAAGACCAAAAAGAAATGGCTCAAGATGCATTGAATCGCTGGTGGTGGCCTTCCTTAATGATGTTAGGTCCTGCAGATGCTGCAAGTACACATACAGAGCAATCTATGAAATGGAAGCTGAAACGCAAGACCAATGATGAGTTACGTCAGCAATTTATAGATCAAACGGTTCCGCAAGCGGAGCTTTTAGGACTTACTATCCCAGATCCAGATTTGAAATGGAATGAAGAGACTGGAAGTTATGATTTTGGCGAGATCAATTGGGATGAATTCTGGCAAGTGGTAAAAGGACACGGTCCTATGAACAAAAAAAGACTAGACGACCGCCGCGATGCTTGGGATAATGGTGCTTGGGTGCGTGATGCAGCAACTGCTTATGCAACCAAACAAAAGGAAAGAAAACAGCAAATCGCCTAGGCGATTTGAGTAAAGGTGCATCGCATGCGCCAAAAATAACAAGTGCGCATGCGATGCGCTCCAATAGGCGCACGCAATGCGCCGCAAAGCAGAAAAAAATGAGTCAAGAAACGCCACTTTGGGAAGTATTTATAAGATCTAAAAATGGTCTAGAACACAGACACTGCGGCAGCTTACACGCTGAAGATTCCGAAATGGCAATGAATAATGCAAGGGATGTATATACGCGCAGGAATGAAGGGGTTAGTATTTGGGTTGTAGCGTCCAACAACATTACGGCAAGTAATCCCGAAGCAAGTGGTGAGCTTTTTGAACCGGCAACAGATAAAGTATATAGGCATCCTACTTTTTATAAATTGCCTGATGAGTTGAAGCATATGTAGTTTTAAAAGGAAAATTAAAACTAAAATCAAACCACAATAAGTGAAAAACCTTATGATGTAGAAGATAGATCGATACTATTTGCAGCAGATGTGGTTAGCGAATTTGATTTTCCGATAAAAACATACGCGTCAAAATATTATCCGGAACAACTTATCCGTTCCTCCTGAAGTGCTGCTTTAAATTATGGAGAGTTTGCCGGTGCGGGAACTGGTAAAGACAAGATCAATAAGCTTAGGATTTGTCTAAAGGAATTAAAAGAATGTAAGAATAACTTAAGGATACAACTTAAAGCCAATCTTTAAAAAAACGACCAAACAAATCTAGTAGATGAATTTTTAAAGCTCAGTAAAATAGTAGCAACCATTATTAAGAACCAAAAATAAGCGTGCTCAAAATTGATTTTGATTTTCGTTTTGATTTTTTAATCATTTCAATGATATGAAACAACCGATAAAAGAGTTGAATCCAAAATTTTTGGAATCATCACAAAACAAAGAACATTTAATTAATTATCTGTTAGGGGTTGCAGATAGTTACCTTATTTTAGGTCAGCGGTTAGGCGAATTATGTGGTCATGGTCCTAACCTAGAGCCAGATATAGCACTGACTAATATCTCACTGGACATGCTGGGTCAGGTGCGCAGTTATTATCAATATATCGCACAATTAAGAGGAGATAAATCTACGGAAGATGACATCGCATTTTTAAGGAAAGAGCGAGAATATAAAAGTGTATTGCTGGTAGAGCAACCCAATACAGATTTTGGTTATGTGATTGTACGTCAGTTTTTCTTTGATGTATATAATAGATTGTTCTTAAATGCTTTACAGCAAAGCGCTGATGAGACTCTGAGGGCACTTGCTTTTAAAGGAATCAAAGAAGCGAGTTATCACGAACGTTTTTCTGGTGACTGGTTAAAACGTCTAGGAGATGGAACAGAAGAAAGTAAAAGTCGAGTTCAAGAAGCCGTAAACGACCTTTGGATTTATACAGATGAACTTTTTCAAACGACAGCTGCTGATAATGCTATGATTATTTCTGGGGTTGCTCCGGACATGTCACAATCACGGGAGTATTATTATGAAAAAGTAGGGGAGTTATTGACACTAGCGACTCTAGATATTCCAGAAGTAGAATATTTTCAAAAAGGCGGAAAGGAAGGACTACACAGTGAACACATGGGCTTTATTCTTGCAGAGATGCAATATATGCAAAGAACTTATCCCAACTCACGTTGGTAAATATTCAATTTATCCAGTTTCCAGATTCAATTTAAACTTTTATTGTGGAACGTAAATTTGATTTATAATAAATATTGATAGACTTTGCAGTCCAAGGTATAAAGTTAATTGGGAAGGTCGAGAAGCCTTTTGTACAGGATCATTTGAGTAAACAACTCATAAGAACGCTAACTAAAGTTGTATTAAATTATGGTGAAGTTCAAGGAGCAGAGTCAAATAAAGATGTTATTCATAGGATGGGATTGGTTCCCAAAGAATTAAAAGAGTCGAGATTTAATTTGAAAACTCAAATTAAATCAAATTTACTAAAAGATATTGATAAGGCACATCTGGCTTTAAAAGAAGGTCAAGAGTTGGTTGCTATATTTGGGCAGAGTATTAAAACAGCGAAATTAAAATAATTGAAAATTGAATATTGAGAATTCCATATTGAAAGTTATTGAGTCTGTCATGGATCCCGAAATACCAGTATTAAACGTGGTAGATCTTGGGGTTATTAGAGATGTTGTTGTAGAAGGAAAAGAAATCACCATAAAATTAACGCCTACTTACAGTGGTTGTCCTGCCATGGACGTTATAGGCGATGATCTTGAAAGAGCATTTGCTGCTCACGGGTATACAACTCATGTGCAATTAATTATGAGTCCGCCATGGACCACAGACTGGATTACCGAGCGTGGTCGCAAAGCAATGGAAGCCTATGGAATTGCTGCGCCACTTGAAGAAACAGCTGATAAAGATGTGCTTCTAAATGAAAAAAAGTTAGTGAAGTGTACCAATTGCGGCTCTAAGAATACCAAGCTGGTAAGCCAGTTTGGTTCTACAGCATGTAAAGCCATGTTTCAATGTGACGATTGCTTAGAACCCTTTGATTACTTCAAGTGTTTGAAGTAAGCTCCAATGCTGACAGCCCCTGGACATCGATATGAAATCAATACTATGGATAAAAAGCAAATATAATTTTATTCATTATTCTTATTATTTTTCAAAATCTATTTATCTGCATCTACCATTTAAGATATTTATTATGTAGGATTTATTAATTTAAGTCTCGCTTTCGCGAAAGCTAAACAACCATTAACTTTACAGAAAATAACTCTATCTATGTCAGATTCTATCCTCATGCAAGTCGAGAACGGTGTTGCTACCATAACTTTAAACAGACCACAAGTATTCAATTCTTTCAATAGAGAGATGGCATTTGCGATGCAAGATGCATTAGATCAATGTGCTGCAAATGATGAAGTAAGAGCAGTATTGATACTGGGTGAAGGAAAAGCATTTTGTGCAGGACAGGACATTCAAGAAATAACCAATCCAGAGTTACATCCAGGTTTTAAAGCCATTCTAGACGACCATTATAACCCTATTGTTTTAAAGATTAGAGACCTTGAAAAGCCAGTAGTTGCCGGTGTAAACGGCGTTGCTGCTGGAGCAGGTGCAAATCTCGCTATATGTTGCGATGTGGTAATAGCCGCAGAGAGTGCCGCTTTTATACAAGCTTTTTCTAAAATAGGACTGATACCCGATAGTGCAGGAACTTTTTTCTTGCCCCGATTGATCGGTTTTGGAAAAGCAAGCGCCGCCATGATGCTGGCCGATAAAATTACAGCTACAGAAGCAGAACAAATGGGAATGATCTACAAAGCAATTCCCGACGCAGATTTTCTTGCTACAGCTCAAAAAACAGCTCGAAAATTAGCAGCGTTGCCTACCGTCGCCCTTGCCAACACAAAAAAAGCCTTGAACCAATCTTTCTATAATACGGTTGAAGAACAACTTGCTCTAGAATCAAAACTTCAAATAGAAAGCGCCGCCACAGAAGACTATGCTGAAGGTGTTGCCAGTTTTATGGAGAAACGCAAGCCGGTTTTTAAAGGAAAGTAAAGGGATTTACGATATCGGATATTTGATTTGCGATTTTTGATTTAAAAAATGGAAATATGAAAGCTCAGGATTTAGAAAACAGATTAATAAATTTTGCAGTTTCAATTATTAAGGGCTGGAAGTATTTAGATAAAAGCTTTGCTTCAGAACATTTATCAAAACAATCAATTAATCTCAATTTTTGTCTTGAGTATCAAAAATACCAAGACTCAGTAAATCAAAATTCTAAACTTTAAATTCTAGAATCAAAAATCTTTTAGATGGAAAATCAAAAATCAAAAATTAAAAATCAAGATTCGTATATCCACAATGTAGGAGTCATAGGTGCTGGTACTATGGGAAGTGGAATAGCTCAAGTAGCTGCCACCGCTGGTTGTCAGGTAAAATTATTTGATGTGAATCAAGAACAATTGGATAAAGCCCAAGCTGGTCTTGAAAAAATACTCAACAGACTTATAGAGAAAGGGAGAATTGATGCTGCAGAGAAAAATCGCATTCAGTCTCATATTTCTTATGTGAATACCATCAAGGATTTAGCAGACTCTGATCTGACCATAGAGGCCATAATTGAAAACTTAGATATTAAGAAAAAGGTGTTTCAAGAATTGGAATCTCATGTCTCTGACAGCTGTATTATTGCCTCTAATACTTCCAGCTTGAGCATTGCGAGTATTGCTGCGTCACTCGATA
>NZ_JBLIGN010000070.1:0-13331 GCF_047636915.1 Nonlabens sp.
ACCCGCATAGGCTGTTAAATCTACAACTGCAAGTTCCCAAGGAGCTGTATCACTTGTTTGCTGTTGACCACTTAATGTCCAAACATTTGTTGTACCATTTACTAATACATCCAGTGTTCCTATTTGAGCACCGAACATGTGGTAGTCAAATAATAACGAAGGTGCTGTGAGCGCGGTTAAGTCTACCAAAGGAGATACCAAGTCTGTTGTATCACCCGGGATTCCACTCGAAGCTTCTGTATAGAAATAGTTTCCTGTTGTTATCGATGGGTTGGGCCCTGTTGCTCCTGATCCCGTATCTGTACCTGGAGCAGATTCCCAATAATAGGCGCCACCAGTTCCTGTCCAGCAGTTATCAGATGAAAAAGCACTGCTTCCCGTATCAAATGATTCAAAATCTACTGTGTATGGTGCTGTAATTGCTATACATACCGTTGTAAATGCAAATGGCCCACTCCAAATTGAAGTTCCGTTCATCGCTCCACAATCTGATCTTACATAGAATTCATAATCATTTGCAGGTACAAGTCCCGTTTGATTGTATGGATTTGCAACTCCAGAAGCAGTTGCCATTCCTGTAAACGTTCCCGCAGCAGTAACATCTACTAATTCAATATCCCATACTGTTTCTGATGCTCCAGCCGTCCATCCTAGAGCTGCAGAAGTAGTTGAAATAGCAGTTACTGTTAATGCCGTTGGTGCTGGACAGGCAACCGTAGTTGAAAATGCAAAAGGCCCAGCCCAAGTGCTCATTCCAGTTGCACCACAATCAGTACGTATATAAAAATCATAAGGTGTCGCTGAAGATAATCCGCTAGCAGACACTGTTAAAGCACCGGATGCAGTTGTACCACTGCTAACAACATTCACTCCCTGAGCATCACCTTGAGGTACCACTTCCCAATTATAACCTCCTGTTTCAGAAGCGGAAGCTGTCCAAGAAAAGTCTGCAGAAGCCGCTGTAATATTACTTAAAACTATTGCTGTAGGCATTTGACAAGCCGGCGGACTAGGTACGACAATCATAAAAGATGCCTCTAATTCATCTGCAGGTGTTTCCCAGCTAAAATTAGCGTCGATATCTACACCGTCATCAGGGGAAGCACCGCCGTTATTACCTATGGATGCTCCATAAGCAGTAACGTCTATAATTGTTCCATCCCAACCGTCAGCATATCTGTCATAACAATTCACCCAATAGGTTCCGGGTGCAAGCACAATATCTTGATTAATAAGTCCTTGCGCATTACCGTAAGTACCGTCACCTTGACCCCAAATTTGAGTTCCAGCGCCATCAGCCATATCGGTAATACTAACCCATTTTTCTGTCGCATATAAACCGCCAATAGTAGTAATGTTAATGGTAGACTGCGCACTGGAAAAGATTCCAAACGCAGCAATTACCAAGGTGGATAAGAGTAATTTTAATTTCATAATTAGTTATTTAGGTTAATTTGTAGCTCGTTAAAGAGGCAAAAGCTACGAATAATTAACAACTTACTTTAATAATTATATAACTAATTGTTAAATTAAGTTGTTAATCGGTTTAAAAACAATAGTTTATCATTTAATAATTCTAGTTATATTTGCAAAAATATGCCACACATAAACTGTTAATAGCATGCAACTGTATAACAAATTAAGTGCTGAAGAAAGACGCGTTTTAATACGGGAAACGGGAAAGGAACGCTTTACTATTTCTTTCTATCAGTACCATCATATTAACGACCCACAATTTTTAAGAGACCATCTTTTTCTTAATTGGAACGCCATGGACGTACTAGGTAGAATTTATGTGGCGCCCGAAGGCATTAATGCTCAACTTTCCATCGGAGCAGATCACTTTGAACTATTCAAAACATTCTTAGACTCTATACCTTTTCTGAAACATGTACGCATCAACATAGCGCGTGAACATGATAATGAGAGTTTTCTGAAGCTCAAAATAAAAGTGCGTCACAAAATTGTAGCTGATGGTCTAGAAGATGCGACCTTTGATGTTACCGCTATAGGAGTACATGTGGATGCCATCACGTTTAATGCACTTATTGAAGATCCAGACACCGTCCTGGTAGACATGCGCAACCATTATGAGTCGGAGATAGGACATTTTAAAAATGCCTGGACGCCAGATGTAGATACCTTTAGGGACAGTCTAGATTATATAGAGGAAGAACTTCAAAACCACAAAAGAGATAAAAAACTAGTTATGTATTGCACTGGTGGTATACGTTGTGAAAAAGCAAGTGCCTATTACAAACACAAAGGTTTTAAAAATGTTTATCAACTAGAAGGCGGTATAATCGAGTATGACAGGCAAGTCACTGAGCAAGGCTTAGAAAATAAATTTAAAGGGAAGAACTTTGTATTTGACCAAAGACTGTCTGAAAAAATAGGTGAAGAGATTATTGCCAACTGTCATCAATGCGGAACTCCTTGTGATACCCACATCAATTGTGCTAATGACGGTTGCCATTTGCTATTTATACAATGTGAGTCTTGTAAGGTGGACTATAAAAATTGCTGTAGCAAGGAATGTACAGACATCATCCAATTGACTTTTGAAGAACAAAAAGCATTGAGAGCAGGACGTTTCAGTAGTCATCATATCTTTAAAAAAGGCCGTTCCGAGAAATTGGCTTTTAAAAAGGTTCCAAATGATCTAGAACAATAAAATGCTGATACCGCTTTCGTGAAAGCAAAACTCTTAATATGAGTATTGTAGGTTCAAGAACTTAAAAGACTCCATGGAATGATATGCATCTAAGGCGAATAAAATTATAGGTGATAAATATGGTTAAACATAACGCTATTCACTGCTTTATTATTTAACCTCTATTCTCAAAGTAACGTGTCATAAAATCAGTCATAAATCACATACATGAAACTTTTCCCTGAGTTTGTTTTACCCTTTGTTTGAGTTTTTAATAACACTAGCGACTTGTTTGCGATCACCTATTTTACCTTTAATAAAAGGTTGAAATTTTACAACTTCCAGTAAGGCCTCCTCTTTTGATCCTAGGTCATGTATCATCATTTTAAAATGTCGTTAGATAGAACCTTATTTTGCAGCTATATATGTTGCCCTTATCAAACGGTTCAGAGCTGAAAATAAATAAACCTCTGTAGTATAAGCTTTATGAAAATAAGAGGAACATCAATAGCTCACGCAAGAGAAGCCATTATAAAAAAAGACCCTTCAAATGAACAGTCTTTTTTACTATCTCATACGGTGGATTCAACAATCACTCCTTTACAATCTTTCATGATATTGATTGATCTCCAGAAGATGAAAAAACTATACACATACCTACTGGCGATTTAGTAAAAGAATCGAACTGATATATAGGCTTTGTAGAATCAGTAGAAATGGTGCACACTTGCTGTCTTAATAAACTGTTTCCTGTAATAACTGCTTTCTGACCAACAAAAGAGGCTGCGTGATGGCACCAGCAACCCTATATTGAATAATATCCACAGGCCCTTTAAACGGGCTATCAGTCAACATAAACTCACTTGCTAAGGCTGTTGCATCCGTTTTACTTAGTATCAATAGCGTCAGTTGTTCTTAAGTTTCAAGAAGCTTTGAATACAGCAACATCTTACCGCAATACTCAAAACGTTGAAATCCTCGAACCTTATTTTTATAATTCCCTCTTTACTATAAAAAATTACGCCTGTATGTAGCTGCCAGCTTTATCCATAAATAAAATAGCCTCCTTTATTTACTATTGAAAACCCAACGCCCTACTTTCAAAAATCCTATGCACTTCAAAGGTCCCGTTAATGAGGGGTGTTTTCCATGCCCTCTGCATAAAGATCCACAAAAGTCTTGCTGGTATAAAAGATTGATCACAACCCAGATGTGTCAACTACTCGAGCATTCAACGCTACGATTCCTTTAAAATGAATAAATTTCGCCTCTTATTTCAATGATTATCCCGCGTACCAAAATAAATAAATAATTACCTCTTACCTTTGCGCTATGGTTAAAATAGGCAACATAGAATTACCAGACTTCCCATTACTACTTGCACCTATGGAAGACGTGAGCGATCCCCCTTTTAGAGCCTTGTGCAAAGACCTTGGGGCTGATGTCGTTTTTACAGAATTCATTTCTAGTGAAGGCTTGATACGTGATGCGGCAAAAAGCACCATGAAGCTAGACATTTATGAGAGTGAAAGGCCTGTAGGCATCCAGATCTTTGGTGCCAACCTCACTTCTATGCTGCAGTCTGTAGAGATTGTAGAACGCACCAAACCAGATATTATAGATATCAACTTCGGTTGTCCTGTAAAAAAAGTAGTCTCTAAAGGCGCTGGTGCTGGAATTCTTAAGGATATAGATCTCATGGTATCGCTTACGGCAGCCATGGTAAAACATACGGATGTACCGATTACCGTAAAAACCAGATTAGGCTGGGATGATGATTCTATACGAATTGTAGAAGTAGCAGAACGTTTACAGGACGTAGGGATCAAAGCCATCTCCATACACGGACGTACCCGCGCACAAATGTATAAAGGAAGTGCCAACTGGGCACCTATTGCTGAAGTAAAGAATAATCCCCGCATGCACATTCCTGTTTTCGGTAATGGTGATGTAACTACCCCAGAGCTCGCTATGAAAATGAGGGATGAATACGGTCTTGATGGCTGTATGGTAGGACGCGCCAGTATAGGCTACCCCTGGTTTTTTAGAGAAGTAAAGCACTACTTTGAACACGGTACTCACATGGTAAAACCTACTATGGCTGAGCGTGTTGAAATCGCACGCAGGCACCTAGAAATGGCCATAGACTGGAAAGGAGAAAAATTAGGTGTTTTTGAAACCCGTAGACATTATACCAACTATTTTAAAGGCATTCCTGACTTTAAAGAACACCGCATGAAAATGGTCACCAGTGACGACTCAGAAGGAGTATTTAATGCTTTTAATGAGGTTTTACAAAAATTTGGTGATTACAGTTTTGCCTGAGAAAGCAACCTGTCGTTGATGCGTCGTGATCCTATATAACTAGCAATTATTCCTAAAACAGCAATCGTTGCCAGTGAGATGATCAGGTTCCAAAAATCCATAGCAAAAGGATAGGGTATTCCAGGTGCTATATAAATCAGATCGTATTCCACTTGCAATACCACAAAAGCCAGTCCTATTAGCAGACCGATAATGCCTCCAGAAAGCGTCATCAAGCTTCCTTGTATAAAAAATATCTGACGCAATGCTGCTACTGGAGCTCCCAAGTCAAGCAAGGTTTTCATGTTTTTCTTCTTGTCGAGAATCGTCATTATAATACTCCCGACCACATTGAATAATGCGATGATCAGTACCAATGTAAAAATCAAATAAACGATTAAGTTTTCTGAATTCAGCATCTTGTATAAGGCGTCATTCATCTGAAATTTATCTTTGATTTTCACGGGTTGCTCAAAGATCTTTTGAATAGCACCTCTTACCTGGTCTTCATTTGCTGCTGGCAGTAATTTGATTTCTACGGCGCTTGCCGTAGCGTCATTCATTTGCAACAATTTACGTGCAGCGCTTAATCTGGTGAAAATATACTTGCTATCCAATGTTTCATTCACACTAAAGGTTCCCACAGGAATGGCGTCTAATCTAGAAAACGAACTGCTTATATTTAATTTATTGATCGCATTACTACCTGGTTTAGGCACCATGATCTGCATGTAGCTCCCATAATTATTGACTACTAGCGAAAGCCTGGAAGCCAGAGAATAACCCGCCACTACTTGTGCATCGCTTTGAGAAAGCCAGCTGCCATAATAAAGTATAGAATCTATGCGAATCATCTTCCCATAATCATCTGGAACTCCTTTTATATAAGCGATATCGTTCTTTTCTTCATAATTCAAAAAGGCTTTTTCTTCTACGACGGCGCAAACTAATGCTACGCCGGGAATTTGCTCTAATTTCCGCTTTCGCGAAAGCGGAATGCTAAGTGTTTTTCCATTTACAGGCAATACCTTGAGATCTGGGTCAAAATAATTAGAAAACTCCGTACTGAAATCCTTGAGCCCTGAGAAACCGGAAAGCACAATAAACAGCGCCGCAGTGCCTACTACGGTAATGATAAAACTAAGGATATTGATAATGTTAATGGCGTTCTTGCCATTTTTAGCAACTAGATAACGTCGTGCTATGTAAAAAGAAAAGTTCACTAAGATCTCTTGCGACGTGGAAGAATATCTGGATTTTCTATAGGATTGTTCTCCCCTTTCAACTCGCGGTCTATTTGATCCATATACTCTAAAGAATCGTCGTTAAAAAACTGAAGCTCTGGCATGCGACGAAACTGGTGGCGCACTCTTGAGGCAACTTCGTAACGTATCTCGTGACCCATTTCTACAATTTCCTTCACAACCACGTCTGATTTACCCGCCGGAAACACTGATAAATATACTTTTGCATAACCTAAATCTGGAGTAACAGTAACCTTAGTAACTGATACTAAAAGGTTATTAACGGCATTTTTTCTCATCACATCCTGAATCACAGTGGATAAATCTTCCTGCAAAACTCCAGCAATTTTTTTCTGTCTATTACTTTCTTCCATGCTGCAAAGGTAAGTTGTTCCTTAGGAATAGTTGATAGACCACAGGTTAATATGAGCATATAAATACCTACTTGTCACTTAACTGCCCTATTTTTGTGAGGTAAAGAGAAGATATGTTTGGTAAAATAGAACACTTAGGAATAGCCGTTAAAAATCTAAAAGAAGCAAACGAGACCTACTCCAGACTCCTAGGGCGCAAGCCCTACAAAACAGAAACTGTCGCTAGTGAATCGGTGGACACGAGCTTTTTTAAAAGCGGAGACAATAAAATAGAGCTTCTCGCGGCCACAAGCGACGACAGCACTATAGCGGCCTATATAAAAAAGCGTGGTGAAGGAATTCACCATATCGCCTTTGCGGTAAAAGACATCAAGGCAGAACTGCTGCGACTAGAAAAAGAAGGCTTTCAAATCCTAAATAAAGAACCCAAACGCGGCGCCGATAATAAATGGGTAGCCTTTGTACATCCTAAAGGAACTAAGGGCGTACTTATAGAGCTATGTCAAGAAATAGCAGAGTAATATTAAATAACTCTAAGAATAAGCCTTCTAATAGCTCCAATTTCTTTTTATTCCTCGCAAAAATCCTCCTTAACACTCATTTATTTTTTAGACAGTGTATCCCTAAAGGCAATTATTGTTATAGGTGTTCTGGCAAAAATCATTTCAATATGTAGCCTACAGGATTATTTTTTAATGATCAGAAATCATGGATATGCGGTATTTGAATACTAGCATTCCATAACTTCCATTAGGAAAAGAATTTACAGCAGCTCCATAGAACATAGTCTCTACGTATTTCGATACTCTATTTAAAAATTACTTGGTATAGTTTGCGAAAACGTTTTTATAGTGTAAATTTGCATCCTTTTTAGATAAGATAAATCAGCTTTTATCTTATTGGGCCTATAACTCAGCTGGTTAGAGTATCTGACTCATAATCAGAAAGTCCCTGGTTCGAGCCCAGGTGGGCCCACAAAAGCTTCAACTTAAGGTTGGAGCTTTTTTTATGCGATACATTCCATGCCTCATCATAAAACTTTACTCAAAGCATTTAGGTTTTCGGAGAATTTAGCGGATTTATTTTTCTTTTATTAAAATATAAATTTTCAAGCATAGCTTGTGTTAAGCTTGTGAATTTTAACGCAGAAAAAAGAAAGAGCAGAAAATTCGGAAGCCTAGGTGTTTTGAATATATATACCACTTGGCAAGAAGTTTATGCTGCGCATTCTAAGACATATCCCAATCTCTACGCGGCTAATTTCCCGAAAGGTTTTTCTCTATTTACAACAGCATACATTCTCCGTACTCATTTGTTTGTTACAGCATTTAGGACACTCATTCTGTGCTTTCTTTCCTGTAATTTTATTCTGTGATATCGTCATTAGGTAGACTATTTATATTGCGTTTTGTATACCAATGGACGTTTTTTTGGAGTGATTAACATGATATATGAACCTCTTATACGACACGTAAATAGGTTTCCGTGGAACTAAAAATAGCTAGTTGTCAAGCTGTTTATTTGAAACAAAATGATGCAAGGAAAGATTAAGTTGGACACAATAAAAAATACAGATTGTCTTTCAGAGAAGAAATGAAATTTTTGCCACTACAGAAACCTCTTAGAGAACCCATTTCCACCTCCTATATTTCATTTGTACGTTTATAACCATGGTTATCAAGTAATTTCCAGTACAGTGATAGGTAGCCCTATTTCAGCAACAAAAGCAGTTAAGAACAGCTTTTTATCATATAATTTTTATGATTTTAAGGTATACTCGGATAGTACTATTTGGAGTGCTGATTTGACATGAGGAAAAGGGAGGTTTTACCATGATCCAAATAAATTAAATCGTACCAATGTATACAGAATAAATAATGAAACTAGGAACGCAACAACCTATACCTTGGTAACTTATGTGAGATTATAGGTCGAATTTCAAGTTTAGAATAAATTTATGCCTTTCACCTATGGGTATGTAATTTCTACTATTTCCCTCGCAACTCCTTCATCTGCAATTCCAGCATAGCGAGTTTATCCTCAAAAGTATCTGACATATCAGGGACTCTTCTAAAAAACACATAACGCACCCGCCACAACTGCTTTACAGATTTTTTATCCATACAAACATCTTCAATGTTCTTATGATCAGCACGTAAGACTAAGCCTTTATTTGTTACATAAAGTCTTCTGAGGAGGAGCTTTTTATCAGTCACGGCAAGAACAATTGTTCCATTGTTAAGTTTTGAAATAACATTTTTAGGAACTTTCTCTCCTATTACCACGTCATTAGGAAACAGTCCTTTATCATGACTGGTCATTTCAAGGTTGGTTACGGTATACCCAATAAATTCTTTCTCGGTATTAAGCGGTAGAGACAACTGAGGTAAATCCGCAAGAAAGGCTTCGTTATCACAGTGCTGTATGTAGTCCTCGGCTGTTTTTTCTGTGATGCAAGGTACTTGAGCAAACTGCTCTCTTTCTAACTCTTCTGGTGTTAAAGTAAGGTTATCATTAAAACGCAACAGCTGATTTACCGTTAATTCTGCCGTTAGCATATCTCCTATTGCAATGCTAAAGTATTTAGCAATTAAAATTATGCTGTCAATTTTAGGCTCACTTCTACCTTCTTCATAAGCCCCTAAAGTACCTCTCTTTAAGTCAAATAGATCTGCAAAAGCTTGTTGACTCAATCCTTTTACACCGCGTATCTTTTTAATATTTTTTCCGAAAAATGACATTTGTTTGCTAATTTAATTTGCAATTTAAAATAATAGCGTATATTTATACTAACAATATTAGCTAAATGATTTCGTTTATACTAATGATTTGAGCAGTCTTTCTCAATTGCACCAACTTTTGGGAAAGGCATTGCTCCTTTTTTAAAGCTTTTTTTACAATATGTTGTACTTCCATACCGGAACAATAAGGTAGTGCCTCCATAAATAAAATGACAAATGTCACAACAGGTATGTAAGTATTCCCGATCCTGTCCAATATCCATTCTTTTGGAACCTATGTTGCTATTCCTTCCCGATCAAAAAGAGTCGCTTTATACTCCAACTAACTTTAAGGAATAGGCAAATTTATAAGCTAAAATACTTTTTCTTGAAAGATGTGGCTCTATTTTCCCAATTAAGTAGGGATTAAGAATATCTTATGCAACGGAGGAGGTTTCTATGGACCTTTTAGAACTTATGATCCTTATGCTTCAACACAGCTCAGTACAGGTTTTCTTATTGATCCAAGCAAAAACTTCCATACGAACGGCAGCGAAAGTTTACAATTTTAACTCAGAGAAAAGGTAAACAGAGAGGCTAAAAAAAACCGAAAAGCTATAGGTGCTCCGTACATCCTGGATTCACCAACTCTAAGGTCGCTTGATAAATCGACTTCGTTTCCATTTTTGCTTTTAAATAGGCATAAAAACTCATGACAAAAATATCTTCTCGCGCCGCTGTTTTCCATTCAAAGGCTCGTTCTACTTTTTTATGAAAATGATCTTCTACAACATGCTGTGGAGCGCTATAATAAACCTCTAGGAGCTTCATAAACGCAATAACTCTGTGTTCCTTAAGCTCTACGAGTCTTTTGTTAAAACGCTTCTTAAAACTCTTTATTCTAGTCTCTACAAGGTCTGGTTGTTGTACTTCTATATAAATCAAAATTTCAAGAATATTCTTTTGTACGACCCAGAGCATGCCTTCCTTCTTTTCATAGAACTGATCGCTATGCTGCCACTTCTTCATATGTTTGCGCGCACTGCTGAAATCTTCTTGCTGAAAATAAAAGGTGATCTCTGCTAGTTGTGTTGATAAACTAGGGCTCTTAATTCGCTGGATTTCTTCTAGGGCTTTTTCAGGTGCTCCCGTATAATTATGATTCCAAGCGTTTAATAAATGCTGGCGTTCTATGAACTGTTTTTTAAAGCTTCCTTTTTGTTTTTGCATTTCTAGCTGTAATTCCTCCACTAACTCTTGTGAACGCGTAAAATCCTTATTCCTAAAACAAGTTCCCGCCATAAGGTAGAGGATCTCTAGGTGGTAAAACAAATGCTTGTCTGCTAAGTGTTTTTTATTTTCTACCAGGTTATAAATGTGATTCATTAAGATAGACACACCCGCATAATCAGATTTTAAGGTGGCTGCTTCACAGGCCAGGTTCATTAATTGATAAAGCGACTTAAAAGACAAGTGGTGATCTATAGAGATTTCAAAAACATCCAATTGGTTCTTGATCACTTGGTACACATTAGGAGGATGAGATTTCAAAGCCTCTTGAACAGTTGCGTACCCCATAACCATTCTCGATTCTTGAAGGTAGTGTCTTTCATTTTCTTGATAAGCCCCTATGATTTCTTCTACAGTTGTCTTTGGATCCAGGTGCGCATACTGCATGTGAGTGTGATAGATCTCTTGTAAAATGGCGTACAACTCTAATGATTTTGCCCTTTGAGTTGCTTTTATAAGTGTTTTAAAACCCAATGAAAATTGTTCTTGTTCTAAAAAAATACGTGCTGCAAGTACCTCTTTAAAAAGTTGCATATCTTCTTGCGATTCCCCTGAGAAAGCTCTGCTAGCTGTAAAGTCTACCAGATTTTCTTTTAACCGATGTTTGAGTGCATGCAGCGCGTTTTTATTGGGTTTCCCATAAATTTTTATATCGAGGTCTCGTCTTGCACCTTGCTGTAAAAACTGGAATAATTTTATGTTTTTTACGTCGGTTCGTTGGTTTTTCGCTTTCGCGAAAGCGATAAACGCAGCCACCTCATCCCTATTTAAAGAATTAATAAGCACTATTAAATCGTTCATCTAGTATTGTTAAAACATTCATTACTAATAAGTCCTATACTATATATAATTTTCTAATCATAAGAATACTACAAAAATAGGCGATTTAAAAGTAAGATCTTGACACATATTTGCAGCATCAAAACAAAGAAAATGGAACATCAAGTAACTTACAACACCGAGAAAAAAGAGGTTAAAAAACCAGAAGCATTTACCGGCAAACCTACCGCGCCATTCATCGCCGCATCCTGGACCGCACTGCTCATAGGAATGGTTTCGTATTGCGTAGGATTGTGGCAGTCTGAAATGTTGCTCAACGAGCGGGGTTATTACTTCGTTATCCTGCTCTTCGGTCTCTTCTCTGTCATATCTGTTCAAAAAGCAGTAAGAGACAAGCAAGAAGGCGTCGCAGTAACCGATATGTATTACGGCATCAGCTGGTTTGTGACCATCGCATCCCTAGTATTGCTAGTTATAGGATTGTGGAATGCCGATTTATGGCCTAGTGAAAAAGGATTTTATGGAATGTCATTTCTATTGAGTCTTTTTGCTGCCATCGCCGTGCAAAAAAACACTAGAGATGTGAAGTTTATAGATGACAACTGGAAGTGAGACCATTTAAGAGTTAGGAGTTCAGAATTATAAAAAACTGAGTCCATAAATAATACGAAATAATTCCAACGGACCATCAATTTTCAACACGATACATCACATATCTTGGAATGTTTGTCTATTTGATTTTAAATCTTTTAGCTTCTAAAAAATCGTAAATACGATACAGTTATGTACGGAATCTATTTTTAATTCCTGGTTTATATTTTTGCAGATCTTGAAAATTTCCAAGTTGGGAATTCATTAGTAATTTCAATTTACGGTGAAATATTCGTTATTTCGCATTTGATAATAATTGCACTAATAACACTTTTTTCCTTATTATGAAAGAATGAAAACAGCTAAAAATCTATTAATTGCCAGTGGTATCAACGCCTTGTTCTTTGTATGGGTCTATACCACCCATGTATATGAAATTACATGGACTATCGCAGGAGTATTTCAGGAACTGTTGCTGATTCCTATGCTATTACTTGCTCCTATTCTTGTAATAATGTCAATCTTCTTAGTAGTTAAGAAACAAGACTTGAGAATCAGTCTCCTTTCATTACTCATAAGTGCCTCGACCACAGCTACAATCGCCTGGTTATTTTACAAAGACTTTCAAAATTTGCAATAATAAAACAGGCTGATGACCTCAGCCTGTTTTGATGACAGGAACGACCTTTTCACCAGGAGAAGGTCGTTTCTTATTTGCGCTTCAGTTCACCTCAAAGTTTTGAAAGCCAGTGAGTATATGTACGATGAATGAAATCCTAAGCCAGAGTAAACAACTTTCCTGGCCATGGTTTTACAACTCCTTTTAACTCCATGCTCATGAGCTGAGAAGCTACTTTATGGACGGGTTGATTGATTCTAAGTGCGATAATGTCCAGCAGTTCTTTTTCGTTTTCCTTTAAAAACCTATAGATGAGTTTTTCGTCCTCAGTGAGTTCTACAAAGAGTTGTTTTTGAATGGTTACATCTCGTTTTTCCCAGCCCAGAATATAGGGAACATCGGCTGTTTTTGTGAGCATGTGGGCTTTTGCTTGTTTGATCAAGTCGTTACAGCCTACGGCATATTTATCAGTGACACGACCTGGAACGGCAAATACCTCACGGTTGTAACCACAGGCAAGGTCTGCAGTAACTAGGGAACCGCCTTTAGAAGCGCTTTCTATCACGACAGTTGCCTCACTCATACCTGCAATAATGCGATTGCGCCCCAAGAAATTAGTTCTATCAAACGTATCTGTATGCCAAAAGTCTGTCATAAAACCGCCGTTTTTCATCATGTCTTCATTGTAAGCGGCATGATTACGTGGGTAGGTTTGTTGGAGTCCATGAGCCATAACAGCTATGGTCTGTAACCCAT
>NZ_JBLIGN010000071.1:0-12885 GCF_047636915.1 Nonlabens sp.
GTAAAAGTTTCTTCTACTAAAGGATTCCAAAGTAGTGGTTCTTTATTAGGAAAGTTAAGACCCTTACTTTTTGTTTTGCGATTACTGGCTCTGTCATTAATCATTACCGCATTAGCTAGGCCTCAAACAACTGATGTTACCACAAAAACGGAAACGATAAACGGTATAGATATTGTTCTTGCGGTAGATGTTAGTGCGAGTATGCTGGCACAAGATTTAAAACCAGATAGACTCGAAGCAACAAAAGAAGTGGCAGCAGACTTTATAAACGGAAGACCTAATGACCGTATAGGAGTAGTGGTTTATGCTGGAGAAAGTTATACAAAAACACCTATTACAACCGATAAGAAGATATCACTTAAAGCCATAAAAGATATCAAATTTGACGGAATTCTAGAAAACGGAACGGCTATAGGAATGGGACTTGCTACAGCCGTAAATAGATTGAAAGAAAGTGAAGCATTGAGTAAAGTGATTATCTTAATGACAGATGGAGTCAACAACAGCGGTTTTCTAGATCCTAAAATAGCTAGTGAGCTCGCGGTTGAATTTGATATTAGAGTCTACACCATAGGAATAGGGACTAATGGAAATGCATTGTCGCCTTATGGGACATTACCTAATGGAAGATTTCAATTCAGAATGGCGCCCGTAGAGATAGACGAGGAGTTGATGAAACAAATCGCTGCTGACACAGGAGGAAAATATTTTAGAGCAACAAACAATAAGAAATTAAAAGAAATTTATGCTGAGATAGACAAGTTAGAAAAAACAGAAATCGAGCAATTTGAATTCTATAACATAGAAGAAAAGTATAGAGACCTTATTTTATTAGCCTTGATATTGATAGGAATAGAGATGTTGTTGCGATATACGATTTTTAAAACAGCGGCGTAGGGAAGTTATCAGTTTATAGTTTTTAAATAATTATCGAAGTTTGAAATTTTGAAAAAATCAAAGCTTTTACATTTTGTAAAGGAAAAACAGGTCGCTGAGTGAGCAACTAATAGGATTTACAATGTTAATAAATAGGGAAGGGGTAAATAAATAGGGTAATTAATTACTGAATTCTAGACAAATTTATAACAAGCAATTCAGCATATAAATAATTTTGTCAGGCCAAATTTTCTGGAATAGCAATAGATATTAAAAAATAATTAAGTAAAATATTTTCCCTTTAGGGCTGAAAGCTTTTGGATGGGGAACGGAAACGAAAAAGCTGCCACCCTTTAAGCTTGGAAGTCGCAGTAGCAAACAAGTAACTAATAATAGATAACAAACAACAAAACGTGTACCTACTAGAAGAAAAAATATATTTCTGGCTTTTGTGTCTTATTCCGATATTGATAGTTCTATTTTTAGGACTTTCTTACTGGAGGTATAGCGCACAAAAAAAGTATGCCTCTAAACAAATGCTAGGTCATTTAATTCCAGATCGCTCTTGGTTCAAACCTATTTTAAAGCTGGTTACGGTTTGTGTGGGAATCGTGTTTTTGGTTTTGGCATTGGTGAATCTTAAAGCTGGAGAGAAAACAGAAACCGTAAATAGGGAAGGTGTTGATATCGTTTTTGCAGTGGATGTATCTAAGTCTATGCTAGCGGAAGATATTGCTCCTAATAGATTAGAAAAATCACAGCGATTAGTTACTGAGATTATAAACAATCTAGCGAGCGATCGCATAGGATTGATCGCTTATGCAGGTAGCGCCGTACCACAACTTCCCATTACAACAGATTACGGAAGTGCAAAAATGTTTTTACAGTCCTTGAATACCGAGTTGATCTCTAGTCAAGGAACTGCCATTAATGAGGCGATACAGTTGGCAGAAAGTTATTATAGCGACGATATAGAAGCAGCAAAAATTCTCGTTATTATTAGCGATGGAGAAGACCACGAAGGAGAAAGTGTTGCTGTTGCAGAGGCAGCTGCTGAGAAAGGAATTCGCATCATTACTATAGGTGTAGGAACCGAAGTAGGTGCTAGGATTCCTATAAAGAGAGATGGCGTAATCAGAGAGTTTAAAACAGATAGGGATGGAAAAACTGTGATGACAAAGCTCCATCCACAAACTTTAAAAGAAATTTCTGAAGCTGGTAATGGTGTTTATATAGACGGTACCATTACTGCAACGGTAATTGAAGAATTAAAGAAAGAACTTTCAGGTATTGATAAAGTAGCCTTTGAATCACAGCAGTATTCTGATTTTGAGTCACAATTTCAATGGTTTCTCGGTTTTGGATTGTTCTTTTTATTTTTAGATGTTTTTTATTTAGAGAAAAAAACTGGCTGGCTTAAAAAATTAAACTTGTTCAATGAGTAATAAGATGATGAAACAGATAATAGTAGTCTTGATGGTATTGGGAAATTATGCTTTCGCGAAAGCGCAACAGACTCCAACAACAAATCCCATTTATGAAAATGCGATAACAAAAGCACAAAAATATGCGAGTGATGGAAACTTTAATCTCGCAGAAGCAGCTTATAAAAAAGCAAAAGCGCTAAACCCGCAGAGTACAGACGCGGCTTATAATTTAGGAAACTTGTACTATGAGAATACTAAAAAGTACAATGCCTCTAATAGCTACGTTGCGGCCGCAGAAGCAGCAACAACTAAAGAAGAGAAGCATAGAATCTATCACAATCAGGGGAATCTTTTATTGGAAAACAAAGAATATAAGAAAGCAGTTGAAGCTTATAAAAATGCGTTAAGAAATAATCCAGCTGACGAAGAAACACGTTACAATCTTGCACTTGCCAAAAAAGAAGAAGAAAAACAAGGCGGCGGCGGCGGCGGCGATGACGAGAACGACAAAAAAGACGACAGCGAGAGCAAAGACCAAGACAATAAAGAAGGAGATAAAGATGAAAAGTCTGACGGTAAAGATGACGGTAAAGAAAACGAAAAGGAAGGCGACGATAAAAATGGAGATGGAGAAGGCGAAAAAGAGGAAGAGGGAAAACCTAAGGATGGAAAAGATGGTGAAGGAGATCCTAAAAAGCAAGATCAAAAAGCACCGCAACGTGTAGAAGGTAAAATGACTCCTCAACAAATAAGTCAGATACTCGAGGCAATGAGTAATGAGGAGCAAAAAATCAGAGATAAAGTAAACGCAAAGAAGGCTCAAGGGCCAGTAAAAAAATCTGAAAAAGATTGGTAATGAAGCAAGTTATTTACATTTTATTTTTTTTGATAGGTGGTGTGAGTCTAGCACAAGTAGACTTTACAGCTAATGCAAGTCGTAATAAAATTGCGATAAATGAACGCTTGCGTATTGAATTTAAGATGAATGTTGATGGAGATAATTTTACACCACCTAATTTTGTGGGATTTCAAGTGGTAGCAGGTCCTAGTCAGGCGGTGTCGCAGAGTTGGATCAATGGTGCAAGCAGCATGTCTAAGTCTTACACCTATGTACTCAAGCCTGGCAAAACAGGAACACTTAGCATTCAACAAGCCGTGATGACTTATCAGGGAAATGAATATAAAACCATACCGCAAATTATAAATGTTACGGGTGCTGTAGAAACACCTAAAGGGCCAGATGATCAATCTATAAGTGCAGATGATAGCATACATCTAATTGCTGAAGTTTCTAATGAAAACCCGTATTTGAACGAGGCTATACGTGTAGTTTATAAAATATATGTGTCCAATCAGACAGGTGTTACAGGCTGGAATGAATTAGACAGTCCTAAATACAGAGATTTCTGGTCGCAAAATATTGACAACCGCAATAGGCAAGTTCAAAATGGAACCTATCTAGGCGAGCCATACAGATATCTTGTATTGAGAGAAGCAGTATTATATCCTCAAAAAACAGGGAAGCTGGAAATTGAGCCACTTACATTAGATGTTCAAGTTCAAATTCCTACGAATAGAAAAGACTTTTTTGGAAGGCCTTATATGACTACGGCTAACAAGACAGTAAGTGCTGGAAAACGAGAGATTAACGTTAAAAACTTACCGGCATTAGGAAGACCGGCAAGTTTTACTGGAGCTGTAGGAGATTTTGATTTTAAAGTAGAAACAGATCGTGCGCTACTCGATGCGGGAGAAAGTTTAACGGCGAGTATAAGTGTTACGGGCTCAGGGAATTTAAAGCTGATGGAGCTCCCTAAATTAAAAGCCCCCCAAAGTCTTGAAGTTTATGATCCAGAACGTAAAAATAACGTGAGGACTAACATTTATGGTATGAGTGGAAGCATTACGGACAGGTATACAGTCGTACCGCAATATGGAGGAAAGTATGTTCTACCGCCAGTAGAATTCTCCTATTTTGACCCTAAAAAGGAGCAGTATTTTACGGAGAATAGCAGCGAAATGTTATTGGTGGTAGAGGGAGACGCGCCCACCACAGCAGGTGCAAATTCTGTTATAGAATCAGCAAAAGACGGTAAAAATATTATTCAAAATAATGCGCAATTTGTTTTTATTAAAATAGATACCGAGCTAAAGGATCAAACAAAAAGTTATTTTTTCAATAGCACGTCCTATTGGGCTATTTTAGGAGGCTCTTTTTTACTTTTACCTTTGATACTGCTCCTTAGAAGTCAGCAAGAAAAGCGTGGGTCAGACGTAGTTGGTAATCGCGTAAGAACTGCTAATAGGCTCAGTAAAAGGTATTTGAGCAAGGCAAAGAAAAACTTAGGGAATCATGAGCTTTTTTATATTTCTCTAGAAAAATCGCTGCATAATTACCTTAAATCTAAATTACATATTCAAACCGGAGATATGTCTAAAGACAAAGTCGATGAATTGTTATCCCAGAAAGGAGGAGCTTTACCAACTAGAAAAGAATTTGGCGAGCTACTTGCTAGTTGTGAGTTTGCCCGATATACGCCATCTTCAGAAGCTACAATGAAAGATGATTATGAAAAAGCTGGTCGTGTATTGAATGAAATGGATAAACAGTTAAAGAAATAAAATGAAGAAGGTACTTATCATATTAGTGGCACTATTTGTTTCTATTGGGAATTCTCAAGAGTCTTTTGAACTGGCTGCTTTTGGAAAAGCAAATCAAGCCTACACTACCGAAAATTATGACCTAGCCATTGCAGGTTATGAGCAAATTTTAAAAACGGGAAAACACAGTGCTGAGGTATATTTTAATTTAGGAAATGCTTATTACAAGATTAATGCCGTCGGGCCCGCCATTTATAATTATGAAAAAGCGCTGCAGTTCGATCCCGAAAACATAGATGTAAATAACAATCTTAAGTATGCTACTCAGATGAAAATAGATGCTATACAAGATGCTAAAAGCCAAGGTTTAGGCTCTAATTTGGATAGTTTTGTCGCTTTATTGAGTGTTGACGAATGGGCCTATTTTAGCCTTGTCATAGTATTGTTTACTATTTTAATGTGCATACTTTATTTCTATGCACATACAGTTGGTAAAAAACGGTTGTTTTTTATCCTTACGTTTTTAGGGATATTATTGTCCGTTAGTACGATTGTAGCCGCTTCTTACGCTAAAAATAATGTAAATGATGTGCAATATGCCATTGTTTATACAGCAGAGTTTATAACGAGAGAAGAACCTAAAGAAAAAGCGGTATCGAGTTTTACACTTCATGAAGGTACAAAAGTAGAAGTGCTGGAAGAATTCAATGAATGGGCATTGGTTTCTTTGACTAATGGGAATAAAGCCTGGATGCCACTCGACAAGATTAAAAAATTATAACTTTTATACTTTCCCCACCGGTACGTCTATCAACCTTATTAGATTTATAAATTGTTATCTACTTGTTTTTAAATCGGGTATCTAAATAGTAATTTATGTTCAAACATTTAAAAGGAGATATATTTGGAGGTTTAACCGCAGCAGTGGTGGCACTGCCGCTAGCACTTGCCTTTGGCGTGCAATCAGGAATGGGGGCTATTGCGGGACTTTATGGCGCTATTTTCATAGGTTTTTTTGCATCCCTTTTTGGGGGTACCCACACACAAATTTCTGGACCTACGGCACCTATGACCGCTGTAAGCATGGTCGTTATCGCAGGTATTGTTCAGGTATATGAAGGCGATCTTGCAAATGCATTACCGGCCATTCTTGCTGTTTTTATAATGGTTGGACTTATGCAGGTATCCCTTGGCGTTCTCAAATTAGGTAAATACATCAAGTACATTCCTTATCCAGTTGTTTCTGGGTTTATGACAGGTATAGGAATGATTATTTTAATCACTCAATTGCTGCCTGCCATGGGATATTACCCTGCCGAAGATAAGCAGTTTGTTGAAAAATTTAGACCAGCCGCAAAAGAAGTAATCCTTGAGAGTATTCTTGAAAACGAGGTAGATGATCAACTTCTAGTTCTAAAGAACTTTGAAGTAACCATTGAAAAAGCAAGGAAAATTATTCCAGAACAACTGCTTACCGAGTCTAAAACACTGGCTAAAAAAGACAGCAGTGGTGTTTTAGGAGCGTTGAGAACATTTCCTGTAGCCATTCAAAATATCAATGGGCTGGAACTGGGGCTTACCGTCATTACTATTTTTATTATATTTGGTTTTAAGCGTATGACAACCACCATTCCTTCCACTTTAGTGGCTTTACTAGGTGTTTCAATAGCCGTGTATGTTATAGATCTTGATGTGCGTACGATAGGAGAAATACCGACAGGTTTTCCGATGCCTAATTTTGAGATCATCACTGGATTTAATTTTAGCGCTATGGCGCCTTATGTTTTGACCGCACTTACCCTAGCTTTTTTAGGAGCGATTGATTCTTTATTGACCAGCGTCGTGGCAGATAATATGACCAAGACCAAGCACAACCCGAACAAAGAACTCATAGGTCAAGGAATAGGCAACAGTATTGCTGCTGTTTTTGGTGGTATTCCGGGGGCCGGAGCAACTATACGTACCGTTGTAAACATTAATTCTGGAGGAAAAACGAGACTTTCAGGAATGATCGCAGCGGTGATGCTTTTAATTATGGCAGTTGCTCTAGGTGGTTTTGCAGAAAATATTCCTAGCGCAGTTCTTGCAGGAATATTGATTACCGTAGGCATAGGTGTTATGGATTACAAAGGTTTGAAAGTCTTAAGGTCCATTCCTAAAAGCGATATTGTAATTATGTTTGTGGTATTGTTACTTACCGTTTTTTGGGATCTGGTTTACGCGGTTGGTGTGGGACTTGTTATGGCTACTTTGATTTTTATGAAGAAAATGGGAGATGTAAATAATGATGAATCTGGGATCAAAAGACTTTCAGAAAGCAAGCATATGGATCATGCAGACTACTCTCGAATTCCGGTTAAATTGAGAGAAGAGATTTTTATTAAAGAATTAAGTGGTCCCATTTTCTTTGGTTACACTAGTGATTTTCAATCTATGTCTCGCGATATTCCTCCTTATGCTACCCATGCGTTGATACGCATGAAAAGGGTACCGTTTATTGATCAGTCGGGACTTTTTGCTTTTGAAGATGTGCTACAGAACCTATCGCAAAAAGGCATTCAACCTTTATTGATAGAAGTTCAAGAACAGCCTTTGTATAGATTAGAAACTATCGATATCATTCCAGACTTGATAGGTAAAGAGCATGTTTTTGAGAATTATGATACTTGCCTCAAATGGATTATTAAAAACGTAGAGGACACCGTGCCTGCTGTGGAGAAATAGAAGCCTGTTGATCTCGCTTTCGCGAAAGCGGAACCATCATAAACGTATTTGTTGTAAACAAAAGCAATCCAACCTAACAGACTTTTACAAGTGTGTATTCCATAATGACCACAAAGATCTGTAAATTAGTATTTTCGTTATTCATGCACAGTATCCACAAGTCATTCATAATATATATGCCTTAAAAAAATGGTATCTTTGAAATCCAAATTTCTATGCGATTTTGATGTTAAATTTTGCATTACAAATTTGAATTATTTTTTGTCCAGATGAAATAGAAAATTCAATCATACAGCTCGGTCATATTTTATTTTTATAGTAGATCATTTGTACAGAAAGCTGACAAAGTATGGGAGAAAAGAAACGAATTTTATGAGAAAATTTAATACCAACATTGCGTAGTATGGATCAAACCAAAAAAATTGCCGTAATAGGCGGTGGAAGCTGGGCGACAGCCATAGTGAAAATGCTTTGCGAAAACCTTGATACCGTTTACTGGTACATGCGCAGTGATTATGCAATTGAGCATATTAAACGCAATGATCACAATCCAAATTACCTAAGCTCTGTGGAGTTTAAAACAAAGCAATTGCACCTTTCTAGCGATATTAATGAGATCGTAAGCTTAGCAGACCTTTGCATCCTTGCAGTTCCTAGTGCCTTTGTTTTTACTGAATTAAAGAGTCTTACTGTTTCTCTTAAAGATAAAATTATCTTTAGCGCGATAAAGGGAATTGTTCCAGAGACAGGCTTAATAGTAGGGGAGCATTTTCATGAACACTATAATATCGATTTTAAAAATATTGGAGTTCTTACAGGCCCATGTCATGCAGAAGAGGTAGCCTTAGAAAGATTGTCCTACCTTACAATCGCCTGTGCCGACGAAGAAAAAGCAAAGTTTCTCGCTAAGTGTATAGAGAGTGATTACATCAAATGTAAAATAAGCGATGATATTATAGGCACAGAATATGCTGCTATGTTGAAGAATATTTATGCCATATCTGCAGGAATAGCACACGGTTTAGGTTATGGCGATAATTTTCAAAGCGTATTGATGAGTAATGCCATCAGAGAAATGAAACGCTTTATAAAGAAAGTACATAAGATGAAACGTAATATCAATGATAGTGCTTATCTAGGGGATCTACTGGTAACGGGTTATTCTGGATTTTCACGCAATCGTTTGTTTGGTAATATGTTAGGAAAAGGATATACCGTAAAAAGCGCACAAATGGAAATGAGCATGGTAGCCGAGGGATATTATGCCACAAAAAGCGCTTTTGAAATTAACGAAGAAAAAGGAGCTAAAACTCCTATTCTAGATGCTGTTTATAGCATCTTATATGATAATAAAAACCCTAAAAAGGTATTTAAAAAACTAGCTGATAAGCTGGATTAAAAATTAAAACAATGTCAACACTTGCAAAAGATTTTGGGATGGATGTTGCTCTAGAGCAATTAGGACTCAAAGAAACAAATCACGGAACTTCAACTGGTAACCATCACTTCGGTAATGGAGCTACTATAACTTCTTCTTCTCCCGTAGACGGAGCCGTTATAGGAAAGTTAACCACTACAAGTCCAGAAGATTACGAAAAAGTCGTTACTAGCGCGCAAGCTGCTTTTAAAGACTGGAAAATGAAGCCAGCACCTTTGCGCGGTGAAATCGTACGCCAGTTTGCTGATGAATTGCGACGTTTGAAAGAACCACTAGGTAAATTGGTTTCTTATGAAATGGGTAAATCCTATCAAGAAGGTCTAGGAGAGGTACAGGAAATGATCGATATCTGTGATTTTGCAGTAGGTCTTTCTCGTCAGTTGCACGGTTTAACGATGCATTCAGAACGCCCTGGACATAGAATGTACGAGCAGTACCATCCACTTGGTATCGTTGGAATTATTAGTGCTTTTAACTTTCCAGTAGCCGTTTGGGCATGGAATACAGCTCTTGCATGGATTTGTGGCGATGTGTGTATTTGGAAGCCTAGTGAAAAAACACCTCTTTGTGGTGTGGCTTGTCAGAATATCATTGCAACTGTTCTTAAAAAGAACAACCTGCCAGAAGGAATCTCTTGTTTAGTAAATGGAGATCATGAAGTAGGAGAAATGATGTCTACAGATAAGCGTGTGCCACTAGTCAGTGCAACAGGTTCTATTCGTATGGGAAGAATTGTTGGTACTAAAGTAGCAGAACGTCTTGGAAAATCTTTATTAGAATTAGGAGGGAACAATGCCATTATAGTAACTCCAGACGCCGATTTAAAAATGACCGTAATAGGTGCTGTTTTTGGAGCTGTAGGAACTGCTGGACAGCGGTGTACTTCTACACGTCGTCTCATTGTTCATGAATCTATGTATGATCAAGTAAAAGAAGCAGTTGTTGCTGCTTATGGCCAGTTGAAAATAGGGAACCCATTAGATGAGAATAATCACGTAGGTCCAGTAATCGATACCGATGCTGTGGCTAACTACACCCATGCTTTAGAGCAAGTTGTAAAAGAAGGTGGTAAAGTACTCGTAGAAGGTGGTGTACTTACCGGTGCTGGTTATGAAAGCGGTTGTTATGTAAGACCTGCGATTGCAGAAGCTACAAACGACATGAAAATTGTACAACACGAGACTTTTGCTCCTGTATTGTATTTATTAAAATACTCTGGAACTGTAGAAGATGCTTTAGAGCAACAAAACGGTGTAGCACAAGGATTATCAAGTGCGATCATGACTAATAACTTAAGAGAAGCAGAACATTTTCTTTCTCAAAGAGGATCAGATTGTGGTATCGCAAACGTAAATATAGGAACTAGTGGTGCTGAGATAGGTGGTGCTTTCGGTGGTGAAAAAGATACCGGTGGTGGCCGTGAGTCTGGATCTGATGCTTGGAAAGTTTATATGAGAAGACAGACCAACACGATTAACTATACTACTGAGTTGCCCCTTGCACAAGGAATTAAGTTTGATTTAGACTAATTTAACTAGTAGTAATTTTTTAAAAACCGCCTTATTGATAAGGCGGTTTTTTTATGTAATTAATACGCATACTCATTTCAAAATCATTTCCAGATGCCAGATGCCAGATATTCGTATCGGCATTCTCTAAATTCTGTTGAGACGCTTGTAAAAAATCGTTTCTTTCTGCTATCGGAGAGAATGTGGTCTTTAATATTTTTATCCTTGAATACGGCTTGTTTTAAATCTAGCAGGAATTTATTTAATTATTGTCATTAAATAACAGCTGATTAATCTCGTTCCAAATATTTCTGGAAGTCATCAATTATTTTCAAGTTATATCGAGTATTGAGACGCTTTAAACGGGGTAATTAATCTTCCAAAATCTTCTCCAGCACCATCAAATAATCCTCCTGATTATTTACAAAATCCAGATCAGTCACATCAATGACTTTTATTTTCAGCTCTTGTTGAGAGCGTATATAATCGGCATAGCCTTGTTGGATTTTTGAGAGGTAGCTGGCTTCTATGTTTTTCTCGTAATCTCGACCGCGTTTTTTTATGTTTTCTAGCAATCGGTCTTCAGTCTGGTAGAGATAGACATAAAGATCTGGTTTTACCAGTTCTTTATACATCATGTTAAAAAGGCGTTTGTAGAGTGAATACTCTTCTTTTTGTAGTGTTATTTTACTAAATATAAGGGACTTGATCACGTAATAATCTGCAATCGTAAATTCTTTAAACAGATCTAATTGTGCTACTTCGTCACTTAATTGCTGGTAACGATCGGCAAGAAATGACATTTCTAACGGGAAGGAATAGCGTTCTTTATCTTCATAAAATAGTGGCAGGAAAGGATTGTCTGCAAAACGTTCTAGAACTTGTTTGGCATTAAAATCTTCCGATAATTTATGCGTCAGGCTGGTTTTCCCACTTCCTATATTTCCTTCAACAGCTATAAAGTTAAGGTTTTGGATGGGATACCGCTTTCGCGAAAGCGGAATTTCAAAACCGGCTATTTTTTCTAAAGGCGCTAGATGACTAGAAAGCTCTATCATGCTTTTGCCTAAAACAGGATGCATCATTTTATCAGCTATATCTTCTAGAGGACGCATCACAAAATTGCGCTCGTGCATTCTAAGATGAGGTACTTGTAAGTGGTCTGTAGAAATAATTTGATCACCAAAAAGCACAATATCTAGATCAATTACTCGGTCCTCATAAGCAGTTCCAGAGCGAGGCACACGCCCCATTTCACATTCTATTTCCTGTAATATGTCAATGGTTTCTTGCGCATTTTTGTGGCTGTGGACGAGGACACACGTATTTAAAAAATCACCACCAGTAAATCCGGCAGCAGGCACTTCATAAACTCCAGCTGTTTTAATAACCAGACCTAGCCGCTGCTCAATGTGGCGAGCTGCGTCTAGTAAGTGCTGTTTTCTATCGCCTAGATTACTTCCTAAAGCAATGAATATCTTATGATTATGATTATCTTGGATGTTGTTTATTTTTAAAGCAAATTAAGTAATAATGGCCAACTGTTGAACTACTTTTGTGATAATTATGAAGACACTTACAGGTAAAAAATTACGTCTAGCACATCGCATTTATTTAGTTCTTGGTGCGTTATTTATTTGCTCATTGGTCGTTTCTAATTTGATTTTTCAGAAATTTTTTTACTGGAATCCATTTGGTATATTCAATTTTGAAATTTCGGTAGGCTTATTGCCCTATCCGATTACATTTTTAGTGACAGATTTAGTGAGTGAGATTTATGGACGTCGCAAGGCAAATGATTTGGTGCTCGCAGGAATCTTTGCCTCAGTTTTTAGCTTAGGAATTATAGGCGTTGCAAATGTTGTTCCAGCCATCGATGGAAGCCCTGTCCAAGACCTGGTTTTTAATAAAGTTTTTGGAGCGACTACCATTGCGGTATTAGCCAGTATGACGGCTTATTTATTTGCTCAGTTGGTAGATATTCAGATCTATCATTTTTGGAAGAGAGTGACTAAAGGTAAAAAGCTATGGTTGCGTAATAATCTCAGCACTATATTTTCCCAGTTTGTGGACACTTTAAGCGTGTTATTATTGTTATGTTACTTTAAGGTTTTGTTATGGGATCAATTTGGGCCTTTATTACTCGCTGGATTTCTTTTTAAAGTTCTCGTAGCATTTATAGATACACCATTATTATATGCAGGTGTTTTTATATTCAAACGTTTATTTGGACTGGAAACAGGAGAGGAAATAAAAATTGATTGAATTGAAAACAATGGCTTTATTTTCAATTGAAGATATTTGTGAACGG